>NZ_JBXWQZ010000041.1:0-42732 GCF_059612645.1 Ruegeria sp. YKSF131
CAATGTTAGCGTTTATTCGCCTGATACACTGACTATATAGGCAAAGACGTCTTCACTGCCACTTTTCAGCTTGAAGGTCATTTTCGACTTGGCAGCGGTGTCGTCCAGATAAGATTGCAGGAAGCCCTTAGGGTCCTGCGTGTATTCCACAAAGGACGTCTCATCCCAGACCAAACCCTTCTCACCGGCTGCGACGATGCTGTCGCCATATTTGAAGTCTTCGTAGGTTCCGGCAGAGCGGCCAGCGACGCCATAGAGGTTGGGGCCGGTTTTTCCGCCTTTGACGATGACTTCTCCGGCCGGATCAGCGATCATGTGGCAGGACTTGCATTTGTTGAAAGCTTTCTCACCGGCTTCGGCATCGCCTTCGGCATGAGCGGGCAGCGCCAGCAGGCCAGCGATTGCGATAGTGAGGATACGATTCATAGCTTGTGCTCCGATACAAATTGGCTGCACCGAATGGACCCCCGGCGCATAAAAGTGTCAACGCGCGGATTGCCGCGCGCATCTACAGTGCCACTGCGACACATGGTGTGTCCTTAACTTAAGTCATGTACAGTGGTCCAGCAGGGCAACAGGTCTCCTTCCGCCGGGGTCGCCAGATAGACCGCCCGCGCAATGGCCCGGGACAGGCACAGCGAGGCCGCGTGCCCGATCAGAGTTAGATCGGCCTCTGACTGCAACGGACGTGCTGCTGTGCTGAGGGCAAAGACCAAATCGCCGTCGTTGGGGGTATGGGCAGGCAGGATGGCCCGAGCGATTCCGTCATGCGCCGCTACTGCAAGGCGCTGGCATTGTGGTTTGGTCAGAACGGCATCGGTGGCGACAATGGCGATGGTTGTGTTTGTCTGTTCGGGTTCCGCTGGACTCATGGCCAACGCCTTGCGGCTGCGGCGGATCCGGCTTTGATCCGGCGACATATCGGGGCCCAGCCCGCCAAATTCATCGCCAACTTCGAAGGGGGCTGCCCAGAAATGCCGGTCACCCGGTGTTGTGACACTGCCCAGCGGGTTCGCCGCAACGAGGGCCCCGACCGTGACTCCATCAGGCAGAATGGACGAGGCAGAGCCAAGCCCGCCCTTCTGCATTGCGGCCAACGCCCCGGTGCCCGCCCCGACGGACCCCAAATCAAAATCTCTTGAAGCGCACAGATAAGCAGCCCGCCCCAGCGCACGATAGGGGTTTTCCGCCCAATCCTTTGCACCGCCATTGAGCAGGTCAAACAGGATCGCGCCGGGAATGATCGGAACCTTCGCTGAACCGACGGGAAACCCGCGCCCTTCAGCCCACATCGCATCTGAAACACCCGAGCAGGCGTCCAGTCCAAAGGCCGATCCGCCGGACAGAACCAGCGCGTCCACCCCTGTGACGGTTTTATCAGGCGCAAGCAGATCGGTTTCGCGCGTACCCGGTGCACCGCCCATCACATGGACCGACGCAACGAACGGTTTATCTGCCGTGAGGACCGTGGTCCCGGACTTCAGCGCATCGTCCTGAGCGTTTCCAACTGCCAGGCCGGGGACATCGGTAATCAGGTTTCTTGGTCCAGGGATCATCTTGAACTCGGGATTGGTGCGGGGAAGCGCGCGGGCGCGCGCTGCCTCCGGCGGGGATATTTTTGGCCAGATGAAGATCGGATCAGATACATCGGCCGCCATCGACCTCGAGCGCGGTGCCGGTGATCATGCTGGCCTCGTCCGAACACAGGAAACAGGCGGCGTTGGCCATATCTTCGGGTGTTGAAAACCGTCCCAGTGGGATGGTCGCCAGGAACTTGGCGCGGATCTCGGGCGTGTCTTCGCCCATGAAAGATTTCAACAGCGGTGTTTCGCCCGCCACTGGGCAGATCGCGTTCACGCGTATGCCGGTTGGGGCCAGTTCGACCGCCATGGTCTTGGTTGCCGTGATCATCCACCCTTTGGACGCGTTGTACCAGTTCAGATTCGGGCGCGGAGACAGGCCCGCCGTCGAGGCTACGTTCAGAATTGCACCCGCGCCGCGCGCCTTCATATGGGGAACAAATGCCCGGGCGGTCAGATAGACGGACTTCATGTTCACCTTGAAGACCCGGTCGAAATCATCCTCGGTGACATTTTCCAGAGGGGTTGGCAAGTGGGTGACACCTGCGTTGTTTACCAGAATATCGAGCGCCCCAAAGGCAGTGAGTGCCGTGTCCGCCATCTTTTGAACTGAAGCCCTGTCGCCGACGTCGACCTGGTGCGCCAATACCCCGGCCCCAAGTTGCCCCGCCATATCAGCGGCCGCGTCACCATTGATGTCCGCGATCATGACGCGTGCGCCTTCGGCCAGGAATTTCTGCACGATCCCCGCGCCAAAACCCGATGCACCACCGGTGACGATTGCGGTTTTTCCCTCCAGCCTCATGACGTTGCCCTTTTGCAGCCTTTGCGGGCCAGACTATCAACGCCCCGGCAAGATGCCAGATCAATCTTCAGACACCTTGCCCCGCAGCGCCTTGACGTCGCCACGCGCCTTTTTCGCGGCAAGCCGACGCTTGACCGAACCATAGGTCGGTTTCGTTGCGATCCGCCGTTTGGGTTTGACCAGCGCGCGGGAGATCAGTTCTGCCAGCCTTGCACGCGCGATTTCACGGTTGCGGGCCTGCGAGCGTGTTTCCTCACATTGAATGATGATTGCGCCATCTTTGGTCCAGCGTCGCCCGGCCAGTCGCTTTAGCCGGGCCTTGACCGGATCGGGCAAGGACGGTGAGCGTACCGCTTCGAAGCGCAGCTCGACTGCGGTCGACACCTTGTTGACATTCTGCCCTCCGGGACCGGACGATCGTACAAAACTTTCGGTCATTTCCCAGTCTTGCAGAGCAATATCTTCGGTGATGCGCAGCATGTCAGTGTCAGCTTGGTGACTTGGGCGAATAAAAAGGAAGAGTCGCGATCCTGACCCGAGCCGTCGGAAACCCGCAACAAGCGGGCGGGCGTAAGCCATAGCGGCACAGCATTTCAGCAAGTCTCCTCATCCTCGGTGCCTAGCGCAGTGCATATGTGCGATCAAGCCTGCTTTGGCAGTTCGCGCAATGCAGAATCCTGGCGGTGGCTGGGACGTCCGTTCGCATCAGTTGCGTTCGCCGTCAGGTATTCCAAGCCCAGCTCATTTAACGTCAGGTGCCGCCAACGCTGTGGCCATATTGCGTTACTTATGCAGAATCGAATGCGCGAAGGGCTGCAACGATCTTTCGTGAATGTTGGTTGTGAAAGGGATCGTCATGGATATGAGGCGCGTGCTCGAAGACTTTGATGAAGCGTACAATCAGGCATTTAACCGAGGCGATGCTGCTGGCTGCGCTGCGTTCTTTACCGAAGACGTCATGTTGTTGGCGCCCGGAGAACCCCTGCTGCGCGGGCGCGAGGCGTTCATCGCAGCCTATCGGGAAAGAATGAAAGAAAACACCGGTGGAACGCATACAAATGAGTTGATCGATTTCAGTGTGGATGGCGATACTGCCTATCAGGTCGGGTCTTTTGCTATCGCTGATTCTGACCCGCCGGAGAAAGGGAAGTTTGTGAACGCCCTGAAACGCCAGACAGATGGCACCTGGAAAGTCAGCATTTCCATCTTTAACAGTGACTTTCCATAGCGGCCCTGAATGTAGAGTGAGCAGACATGGAACCGGGGTGTCAGGCTATTGATTGGCCCTGAGCACCGCGGGCGATGTCACGCAACACATTCAGCTCCAACTCGTCTTCCTCATGCACCCGTGTCAGGATTTCTTTACTACTGACGATGGCAATTGCTTTTCCATTCTGAGTTACGACAAGATTTCGGATTTTGTGTTTGGCCATCAGATTAAGACCATTGGACAACTTCGAGCCCAGCGCGCAGGTGACAGGTTTTTCCGTCATCCAGTCACCCACTGTCTGCTTGTAGAAAGCTGAGCCGGAATCCGCCAGGCACAGCAGCACGTCATGATCCGTGATTATCCCGACCAGCTTCCCTTCGCTGAGAACCGCCAGCGCGTTCACATCCAGCAACGCAATGGTGACGGCCGCATCGAACACCGTTGTGTCAGTGTCGCAAAATGGCGGCTTTTTAAGGTTCTGCGTTTTGACAATGCTTGAGATCGTCATGTCTTCCTCGTGGTTGAGCGCCCGACCCCTGTGTTGATCAGGGCGCATGAAAAACACTAATTCAGGAGCGGCATCATCGCTGTTGCAAGGCTCAGGACCAGGAAAAACCCTGCCATATCCGTGATCGTTGTCAGCAAAGGGCCACTGGCGACCGCCGGGTCCTGACCGATGCGCTTTAACAGCAAAGGCAGAACGCCACCGATCGATACCGCGATGATCGTGTTCAAACCCAGCGCGCCGCCAATCACCAAACCCAGAAACGGGTTTCCTTTCCACATCCAGGCAACGAGTCCGATCAGCAGGCCAAGGACACAGCCGTTGATGATGCCGACCGAAACCTCTTTTATCCAGACCCGCATAGCATCAATGGGCCGGACCAGACCAAGCGACAGCTCGCGCATGCTGACCGCAACGGCCTGATTGCCGGAACAACCGCTCATATCCGAGACCATCGGCAGGAACACAGCCAGAGCGATCACGGCAGAAAGGGTCTGTTCGTAGGCGGCAATCACGCTGGCCGCGATTACGTTGAGCACGATGTTGGCCGACAGCCATTGAAGCCGCCGCCGCGCCCTGAGCGGCAAAGGCATCGATCGCAGTTCGTCTCCAAAGACACCATGGCGTTTCAGGCTTGCCGATTCCGCGCGCTTCAGCAGGGCCTCATTCACGGCAGAGCGGGAAACGACACCCACAAGATTCCCGTCCGTTTCGACAACCGGCAACCCAAGAAAAGGGTGCTCATCGAAAAGGTCCTCCAGTTCTTCCAGCGGCATGCTGGCCGGAACCGTGATAGGGGGCACCATGATATCGGTGAGTTTGATGCTTCGCCGTGTGGACAGCAGGCTACGTAATGAAAGCACCCCGACAGGCACGCCATCGGAATTCAAAACGTAAGGGTGCTGGCCACGGTAACGTTCAAGGTCGTACTCTTCATGAGCGAAACGCCGCAGAACCTTTCCGACTGTATCACCATCGGAAAAGGTAAAGGCTTCGGCCACCATCAGACCACCGGCGACATCGTCGTCATACTCGACCAGTCGCCGGACATCCGCCGCATCTTCCGGATTCATCCGGGCAAGGATCGCTTCTGCATCGGCGTCTTCAAGTTCCCCGATGACATCCGCCTGAATGTCGGAATCCAGCTCAAGGATAATTTCGGCGGCCTGATCGGAAAACATGCGTTCAACAAGATCGACCGCCAGCGCGTTTGGCGCTTCTTCGACCAGTTCGGCCGCACGTTCCGGCGGCAGCAACGAGAGCGCGGCGCTTCGCTGGTCAACGGGCAGGTTGAGCAATTCCCGCAAGGCATCGCTGAGCGAAAGCGGATCAAGCAGGTCTGCCAGCGCCGCCCCGTCGCGATTTTCCAACGCCAGCTGAAGCTGCGTCCCTGTTTCCCTTGGTAAGGAGTCCGTATCGCTCATCCGCCGACCTGTGGGGGTAAAAGTTTCTTACTTTCACCCATATAACAGAAAATATTTGCCTATAGACAAAAAAAATTCTGATTTGTAAGAAAGTGCATGCAGGAAAATGACTGGATATCAGCCGCAGCCGAACGTCTGGCCGCCTTGTACGATCAGGAGTTTGGCGGCAAGGTCAGCGGAAGGTATCGCATTCCGGACAAGCTGGTGCGTCGGATCGCCAGGCGCAGGCGTTTGTATGAAACAGATATCCGCGCCCTGTCGATCGCGCTTTTTGAACTTGGGTACGTGTTAATCGATATGGATAGTTTTTACGTTGTAATGAGCGCGAATTCGTTTGTGAATTACCGGCGCGCCAATGATGACAGCGTGGCTTAGTCGCCATGGTCAAACAAACAGGATACCCCGAAGTCATAGGATGGCGCGAGCGGATCAGCCTGCCTGATTTCGGGATCGAGCATATTCCGGCAAAGATAGACACAGGTGCCAGAACCGCAGCCCTGCATGCCGTGGACCAGACCGTGTTCGAGGTTGATGGCGAACGATGGGTCGAGTTCGTGATCCCGGTCCATAACCGCCGGTCATCGGGCCGGGTGCGTACGCGGGTTGTAGACGAGCGGGAAATCAAGAACACTGGTGGCATTCCGGAACGCCGGTTGATCGTCAGAACACAGCTTCTGCTTGGACGGCATCGGTGGCTAATCGACGTTTCGCTGGCCAATCGCGCGAGGATGGAGTTTGATCTGATCCTTGGCCGTACCGCCATTCGCAGGCGTGGGATCCTTGTCGATCCCGGCCACTCATATCTTCTGGATGCACGAAAAGATCCGAAAAAGATGAAAAGCAAGACAAGATCCAAGGACGCAGAAGGACGACATCAATGAAGCTTGTCATGCTTGCCCGAAATCCAAACCTGTATTCCCACCAGCGTCTGAAAGAGGCTGCTGAACAACGCGGGCACCAGTTGGATATCGTGAACACGCTACGCTGTTACATGAATATCGCGTCGCGCCGACCCGAGGTTTATTACGACGGTAAGAAGCTTGGGCGCTATGACGCGGTGATCCCACGGATCGGCGCTTCGGTCACATTCTATGGGCTGGCCGTGTTGCGGCAGTTCGAAATCATGGGTGTCTTTCCGCTCAACGAGTCGGTTGCAATTGGCAGATCCCGTGACAAGTTGCGGTCCATGCAGCTGATGGCACGTGACGGGATCGGATTGCCGGTCACCACCTTCGCGCATGACCCGAAACAGACCGACGAAGTTCTCAAACTGGCAGGGGACGCTCCGCTGGTGGTCAAGCTGCTGGAGGGCACGCAGGGCATCGGCGTGGTGCTTGCGGATTCAAACCGGTCGGCAAAATCCGTGGTCGAGGCGTTTCGCGGTGCCAAGGTCAACATCATGGTACAGGAGTTCATCAAGGAAGCAGGCGGCACGGATATTCGTGCGCTTGTGGTCGGTGGAAAGGTGATCGCGGCGATGCAACGAAAAGGGGCCGAGGGCGAGTTCAGATCAAACCTGCATCGGGGTGGCAGCGCCAAGCCCATCAGAATCTCGCCCGAGGAACGCTCGACAGCCGTGCGTGCGGCCAAAGCGATGGGCCTGAATGTCTGTGGTGTCGATATGCTGCGGGCCAATCACGGTGCCGTGGTTATGGAAGTGAACTCCTCACCCGGGCTTGAAGGCGTTGAAAAGGCCACCGGCATCGATGTCGCGGGCAAAATCATCGAATTTCTCGAAAAGAATGCGGCCAAAGGCAACACGAAGACACGAGGCCGTGGGTAGAGGCGATGCGCGGTCCCTTTGAAATCGGGGGTTTTCGCGTACCGCCCGGTACACGAACCACTCTGGATTTGCCGGTCAGCGTGCTGTCGGATCATACCCCAGTGAGCATGTCAGTACACGTGGTTCACGGCCGCCGCCCCGGACCGGTCCTGTTTGTCAGTGCCGCCGTTCACGGCGATGAGGTGATCGGCGTGGAGATCGCACGGCGGCTGCTTCGGGCGCCACAGCTTGACAAGCTTGCGGGTACCTTGCTGGTTATCCCGATCGTGAATGCCTTTGGTTTCATGACACATTCCCGATACCTTCCTGACAGGCGCGACCTGAACCGATCCTTCCCCGGCAGCGAAGGAGGGTCGCTGGCCGGTCGGCTGGCGCATCTTTTCATGACCGAGATCGTCGAGCGGTCGGACCTGGGGATTGATCTTCATTCTGCCGCGATACACCGCACCAATCTGCCGCAGATCCGCGTCTCTCCGGCTTCGGATGTCACCCTCAAATACGCTGATGCGTTCGGTGCGCCTGTTGTGCTGATTTCAAAGCTGCGCGACGGGTCACTGCGCAAGGCCGCGCAAGAGCGTGGTGTGGATATCCTGCTGTTCGAAGGTGGTGAGGGTCTGCGTTTCGACGAACTGTCTGCGCGGGCGGGGGTTGCAGGCATCCTTCGGGTGATGAACGCAAAGGGAATGGTTGCCAAGCGTGGCATCGCCGCTGTGCGCGAAAAGCCTGTCCATGTCAGGTCAAGTTCGTGGATGCGCGCGCCCGCCGGTGGCCTGTTGCGGACTTTCAAAGCCGCCGGAGAATACGTCGCCGCTGGTGACCTGCTTGGACGCATTTCCGACCCGTTCGGAGAACTCAGGACCGATATCATCTGCGAAACCACGGGTATCATCGTTGGGCGTACAAATCTGCCTGTCGTTCATGAAGGCGACGCGTTGTTTCATATTGCTGAAACGACCGGCTCGGATGTCGAAATGCGGGTCGATACGATTGCCAGCCAGCTTGACGGCGATCCGATGTTCGATGAGGACGAGATCATTTAGATTTTGGAGCCAAAAGAAAACGCGGGGCAGTTGCCCGCCCCGCGCCAGCCTACAGGATTGCACGCAATCTGTTGCTCGCCAGCGCCTCCCAAGCGGCGAGCGCGATCAGCGCAGATCCCGTGAGCCAAGCATTTGCCACTGCCACACCATGACCGGTAAAATGCAGCACCTCCGGCGCGGCGATCAGTATTGCCCCAACCGCCAATACCGGAGCCACCCGTGCGAGAAGGTGGCCCCGGCCGCTAGCGCCTGACATGACCAACACACCAATACCGATCGTCATGAAGGCGAGCGACTCACGGTCAGACGAACCGTGAGCTAGGGTTTTCTGGCTGAACAGTACAAATGGGGACAGCACTAACCAGATACCCATCCCGGCAAGCATCCACCTGTAGGGTGGAGAGGGGTTTCTCATGTTCTTGGCAACCCCGGCTTATTCGTCACCTTTGGGATCAGGAAGCAACTCGGCCTCGACCGCGGCGACCATTTCTTCGTCATTGACGAAACCATCGGCATCCGTGTCAATTTCGGCAAAGCTCTCACTGGTAATATCGGGGTACTTTGTCTGTAGCTCGGTCAGCGAAGCCAGACCATCACCGTCCGTGTCCAGTCCTACCGGCAACGCAGCGGCCGGAAGGGCAAGGAATGACGCGAGCAGAGCAACAACAGAAACTCGACTCATTTTGTTCTCCATCAGGGAATGGGCGGTTTACCCATTGAGGGGTTGGTGCAGCGCTAGGGTGTCGGAGGCTTATCTAAGGCAGACAGATTGCACCTGTTCCGCAGATCGGGTTGTCCACTTTGCGATGAAAACTGTTGATTGGCGGTCCGATCCGGTGGGGGCACTTTCGCGCTACAAGGCGTATATCGCACATTCGCATAGCGTTGAATAACGAATTTATATCGCCAATAATATCGAATATTCAAATAGGTGAACGATGGATATTGAACTCGCCCGAACCTTCCTTGCGGTCGTTGAAACCGGCACTTTTCTTGATGCAGCGGACAAGGTCCATGTTACGCAATCGACCGTTAGCATGCGAATCCGAACGCTCGAACAACAGCTTGGACAGCCCGTGTTTGAACGCAGCAAGTCTGGTGCGACCTTGACCATTGCCGGGCGGCATTTCCTCAAACATGCACAGGTTCTGGTGCGAACGTGGACCCAGGCCAAGCTGGATGCCGGTCTGCCTGCCTCGATGGCAGCTGCTTTGGAAATCGGCGCAACACCAAGCCTTTGGGACGGCTATCTGATCAACGCCCTTCCCGAGTTGATGGCGGCACTACCTGACGTCGCTATCCGGGCGACAGCGGCCCCGTCGGAAACACTCACGCGCGAGATCGAGGAAGGCAACCTGGATCTTGCCATCATGTACCGGCCGCGAAACGCACCTGGCTTGACCGCGCTCCAGCTTTTCGAGGACGAGTTTGTTCTTGTCAGCAGCGGCCCGGAAGCCCTCCCCGCTGATCTGGGCAACGCTTATATCCTGATAGACTGGGGCCCGGAGTTTCGCGCCGATCATATGCTGAACTTTCCAGGGCTTGATGCGCCGCGCCTTCAGCTGGGCATAGGCACCCTCGGCCTGCAATATCTTCGGTCGGTTCCCTCGGCCGGATATTTCCCTAGGCGCGTTGTCGAACCGGAACTTTGCAACGGGTGGCTCAAGCTGGTCGAAACGGCACCCAGATTCGCTTATGCCGCCTATGTCGTGTTCGATGAAAGCGAGGAAGAAGGATATCCGGGTCAGGCCGCTCGGCAGCTTTGCCAGACATCAAGTGCACGCGGCCAGGCACCGAAGCTTTGACAACACGTATTCACGCCTTTGCCGCGATCGGGTTCTAACATTGGATCGAACTCAGCCAGCCCCAGCGCATAGTGAATTTTGACCGCCCCCAGAAGGTGACGGGAACAAAAAGGGCCGCCCCAGCAAGACGGCCCTTCGAAAGTTCAGGAGGTCGGGTCGGTTAGATCAATCGACCAGCCGGAGCGAGCGCTCCGCCAAGGGCTGCCCTAACGGGCGATCCCCCCGGTTGTTCCGACACCTCTCTCCAATCTCTTTCTTGACACTGGATCACCTCCTTTTCTATCTGTTGCGGTTGAAAAGAAGCGTGCCACAAGTTGTGCCATTCTCAAAGCGTTTTTTTACACAGGCTGCGCAGTCAGCCGCGCAACGATCACCTTGAACGGGATCAGGGCGATCAGCGCCAGTGAAAGCTTCACCATCCAGTCCGCAAAAGCCAGCGTCACCCAAAGCGGTGCCATCGGGCCGGACAGCATGAAAGGAACAGGTTCCCACGCCCAGTTGATTGCAGCGTCGGCATTGGCGCCGAAGAAGGTGACCGAAGCCGAAAAGGCAAGCGTGAAGAAGATCGCGGTATCCAGTGCCGACCCTACCAGCGTCGACACCAGCGGCGCGCGCCACCAGCGACCACCGCGTAGGGAATTGAACACGGTAACATCCGTCAGTTGCGCGATCAGGAAAGCGGTTCCCGATGCAACGGCGATGCGCAGCGGTACGGCAGCATAGGTGAACCCGTCACCCTGCAACATGATCTGGCTGCCGATCAGCGAACAGATGACACCGGTGACAAATCCGGCAAACACGACCTTGCGGGCCGGACCAACGCCATAGACGCGGTTCATGATGTCAGTGACCAGAAAGGCCAGCGGATAGGTGAAAGCACCCCAAGTCAGCAGACCGTCAAGGATCAGGAACTGGACCAGAATGTTCGAGGCCACAACAATGGCGGCCATGGCAATAATGCCGGGAATATAGTTACGTTGCATGTTTTGATGCCCGTTTTGACAAGGTAGCGGCGACTTGGCCAAGGGACCGTCCCAAGGCAAGCCGTGCCTTTAGACCTTTGCCTGCGCCCTGTCAATCGGGCAGCAGGTATTCCACAAGTTCGGTCCGCTGCACCGCCAGAAAGTTGTCATCAGAGATCATCGTGGCGCGCAACAGGCCCTGCCCGTCGCGCCAGACCGACAATCCTTCGAGGTTGTCATGCGCGCCCGTTCCGGTTTCGAACAGGGTTTCCTCGGCGCCTGGGTTCTCGTTTACCACGACCCATCGCCGCAGTCGTGATCGGAAACCGACCAAGGATACCTTGCGTTCCAAAACGTAAAACCGCCCATCGGGACCGAAATCCGCGGCAACGGGTTTAAAGCCGCCACGCTGTGGCAGAACAAACGGGGTCGACCATGTGTCGCCATTCCAACGGTAAACCGGAATGTCCCCCTTAGCGGTGCGGTTCTTTTCCGGCAAAGTGTAAAGCCAGCCGCGTCCATCAATGGCCAGAGCTTCGAAAGAACCATTTTCGGCAAGGTTCCGGAACGCATTCGGGCGTGGCAATACGCGCGCGCTGGAGCCCGGCGCAAGGTAATAGGCGACACGGTGCACCCCTTCGAACGAGATGAATATCCCGCTATCCGGCGTCACTGCGATCCCTTCGGAGTCACCTACGCCGCCTTTCATGATGTGTCCTTGGCTGGACAGCACCGACCATTGACCAAGAACGTGAATATCCGCGATCTGGCCTTCGCTCCGCTCAATCAGCGCAGTCACGATCCGCGCCCGGTCGCTAAGCGCAATCATATGGCGTCCGTCGTCCGAGATGTGAATCGCTGAAAACCCGCCAAACCAGCTTGCTGGATGCCGCCAAACGAAACTATTCAGGTGGGCTGCGGATTTCACATCCAGCGCGGCGGCCACCGGGGCAAGAAACAGCGCTACACTCAGTTGGATTGCAAAACGGCGGAGCATTGTTGCGGCAAGTCGGACAGAACGTATTCCCGGCGTTTCTTCGGCGGCGGCGCATTCGGATCGGGTGGCGGCGGGTTCAGGATGTTGTGTACCCATTGACGGGCCTCAGCGCAGCCATCGCCCTTGGGGGGTGGGTCTTGATTCACGCAGCCCTTTGACCCTCTGGGACAGTTCAGTCGCACGTGGAAATGATAGTGATGTCCCCACCAGGGCCTAATCTTGCGCAGATAGTCGCGGTTCCCCTTTTCATCGTCGCACATCTGAACCTTGGCCCCAGGAAACACGAAGATCCGGGCGACGCGCTTGTCTTTTGCCGCTTCGCGCAACAGCGCATGATGCTGCTTGGTCCAGTTTCCGTTGACGTAAGCGCCATTGGAACGACGAAGAGAGATGGACGAGATATTTTCGCGCGACTTGCGGCTCAGGCGCATGTTATCGCCGGGCAACATCCAGACATCGATGTCCAGCCCCAACTGATGACTGCGATGGCCCGAGGTCATCGGCCCGCCGCGTGGCTGGCTGATATCCCCTATATAGAGACCGTTCCATCCCGGCTGGCTGGCTGCAAACCTGCTGAGGTCCTGAACGTAGTCAATCGTCTGCGGATGTCCCCAGTTGCGATTGCGCGACAAGCGCATTGCCTGCCATGTAGGCCCCGTTTCAGGCAGTTGAATTGCCCCCGCAGCACATCCGCGCGAATAACTGCCGAAAGCGGCCGGTTTTTGCTGGGAAGCTTGTTTCTGCGCCCCGAACAACTGCTTTGCCAGCGGTTCTGCCGCCGCAGTGCCTGCAAAAGCAAGCGCAGCCAAAACGATCAAAAAGCGTTTTATTTTCATCTGCTCTGATCCCCTTCAGGTCTCACCCAGCGCATCAGGAATAGACCCAGAATAAACAACAGAACGATGGGTGACACCCCCAGACGAGCGCTACCGGTCACCGTGGTGGCGATCCCGATCAGAAGTGGCGCAGCAAAGGCGGTGGCACGACCCGACAGACCATAAAGGCCAAAGCTCTCGACGGGGGTTGCCGGGTCCGTATGCCGGACCATCATCGACCGGCTACAGGACTGTAGAATGCCGCCCATGCCTCCGATCAGGATACCGCAGCCAAAGAAAACCACATCCGGCAAGCCTGACCCTTCGGACATGGCGATACCGAAAATCTGGGACCGGTCCATTGAGACGATGGTGATGCAGACAAGGATCAACACCCAGATCGCAACGATAATCACGGGCTTGGGGCCATATTTCTTATCCAGTTTGCCGCCCACCCAGGAAAAGGCCGCTGCGGCCAGAACGCTGACGATGCCGAAAACACCGATCTTGATCAGGTCCCATTCCAACACCAGCCGGGCATAGACCCCGCCAAAACTGTAAAGCCCGTTCAGCGCATCCCGATAGAACATGGATGAGCCCAGGTAACTGGCCAAACTGGTGCGATGGCGCAGGTTAGACACTGATTTTGCCAACAGTCGCAGCGCCTCGGCAACGCTGCCCTTTTTGTTTTTCGGTTCGTCGTCATGGACCCAAAGGAAGTAGGGCACCATGAACAGAATGAACCACCCAGCAGTAAACGGGCCAACAAAGCGCGTGCCCTGCTGTTGCGACGCATCCAGCCCAAACAAGGGGTCCATTCCGATCAGCGTTTTGCCGTTGGCCTGCTCCACAAACAGCGCAAGCATGATCGCCAGCGAGATCAGGCCACCGAAATAGCCAAAAGCAAAGCCCGAGCCGGAGATTTCGCCCACTTCGCTGTCATCACCCAGATCGGGCAGTTGGGAATTGATGAAAATCAGGGCGTACTCCGCACCGATGAAACCCAGACCGAAGGCAGACAGCATCAACCACATGTTCGAGCCATCGGGCATCGTGTACCAAAGCGCGCCGGAACCTACGGCGTACATCACGGAAAAGGCGAATATCCAGGGGATGCGCCGACCCGACACATCAGCCATCGCCCCCATCAGCGGCGCACCGAAGGCAATAATCAAACCGACTATGGTCATGCAGTTGGCCCAGACCACCTGTGCCTGTGCGTCTGCAGACCCTGCGTCCAGGCCGGATGCCAGATAATACTCCGCAGCGACACCTGCGAAATAAGGGCCGAACACGAACGTTACCAAAAGGGTGTGATAGGGCTGACTGGCCCAATCGAAGAACCACCAGCCCCAGATACGCCTGCGCTTGGATATTTCTGCCATTTCTGCCCCTGTTTTCTTGTTGTGGTCATAAAACGGGGCTTTGGGGCAATTCGCAAGCGCAGAGTTCAGCCTACTTGCTCTTTGCTGAAAGGGTGCTTAGGTCTCGACCAACAAGAAAACGGAGACCCCATGCTGTCGCTGATCCAAATCCTGCTGCTGATCCTGGACATTGTCTGGTTCATCATTCTGGCCCATGTGATCATGAGCTGGCTGATTAACTTTCAGGTGCTCAACCTGCACCAACAACTGGTTGCACAAATCTGGTACGGGTTAAATCGCATTTTAGAGCCTATTTACGGGCCGATCCGCCGCGTTCTACCCAATATGGGTGGGTTGGATTTGACCCCGCTGGTGGTGCTGATCGGCGTCTATGCTTTGCGGATCATCCTTATCAACAACGCGCCCTATTTTTACTGACCACTTGTTCACTGAATCTTAGTATGTGATTGTCCTGTCTTAAGAGCAGATAAACCTTAAAACAGGGCACCCCCGCATATGTTCGACGCCGCACCCTTGCTGCGAGATGTCTTTGGATTCGACGCCTTCCGCCCTGGGCAGGAAGAGATTGTCGACGCCGTGAAGGCAGGTGAAAACGTGATGGCGATCATGCCCACGGGTGGCGGTAAATCCTTATGTTTTCAATTGCCTGCCCTGCTCCGCGACGGGGTGACGGTGGTTATATCTCCACTCATAGCCCTGATGCGCGATCAGGTACGCGGCTTGCAAGAGGCCGGGGTCGAGGCCGGTGCGCTGACATCCGGCAACACGCCCGAGGAAACCGAGGCCGTCTGGGATGCGCTGGAGGACGGGCGGCTGAAGCTGCTTTACATGGCGCCCGAACGTCTGGCTGCCGGGTCTGCGCTTGGGATGCTCCGTCGGATCAACGTCAGCCTGATCGCTGTGGACGAAGCCCATTGCGTCAGTCAATGGGGGCATGACTTTCGCCCTGATTACCTGCGGATCGGAGAGTTGCGGCGCGCCCTGAAAGTGCCGCTGGCCGCGTTTACCGCGACGGCGGACGCCGAAACGCAGGATGAGATTGTCGAAAAACTGTTCGATGGCATTGAGCCGCGCAAATTTCTGCGCGGATTTGACCGGCCAAACATTCATCTGGCCTTTGCCGCAAAGGACGGGCCGCGCAAGCAGATCCTTGATTTCGCAGATGCGCGCAAAGGCCAGTCCGGCATCGTTTATTGCGGCACCAGAAACAAAACCGAGGTGATTGCTCAGGCCCTGCGCGCCGAGGGACACTCGGCCTGCTACTATCACGGTGGAATGGACCCCGAAGATCGCCGCATTGTCGAAACCCGTTTCGCGCTTGAGGACGGGTCGATCGTCGTCGCCACAGTGGCTTTTGGCATGGGCATCGACAAACCCGATATCCGTTGGGTCGCCCATGCGGACCTGCCCAAATCGATCGAAGCCTATTATCAGGAAATCGGACGTGCCGGACGCGATGGCGGCCCGGCCGAAACGCTGACCCTGTTCGGCCCCGATGACATTCGCCTGCGGCGTTCACAAATTGACGAGGGTCTAGCGCCGCCCGAGCGCCGCATGGCCGATCATGCGCGCCTGAACGCCTTGCTGGGTCTGGCCGAAGCCTTGGAATGCCGCCGTCAGACATTGTTAGGTTACTTTGGCGAGACCATAGCACGCTGCGGCAAATGCGATCTGTGCGACAGCCCGCCCGAAGTTTTCGACGGCACAACTCCGGTACGTATGGCCCTGTCCGCGATCCTGCGGACCGAGGAGTGGTTCGGTACAGGCCATTTGATCGATATCCTGTTGGGAAACGAGACCGACAAAATCTGCGCCCGCCGCCATGAGGATTTGTCCACCTTTGGCATCGGAAAGGATTGGACGCGCCCGCAATGGCAGGCCATTTTCCGGCAGATGATGGGCCACGATCTGGTCCGCCCCGACCCCGACCGTCACGGCGCATTGCGCATGACCGAGGCGGCAAAACCAATCCTGAAAGGCGAGGCGCAAATCAACTTACGCAAGGATACGTTGCGCAATGCGGTACGTCGGCCTGCGGTCAAGGCAATGGTTTCCGAAGAGGACGCCCCGCTGCTGTCAGCGCTCAAGGCCAAACGCCGTGCCCTGTCTGAAGCTGCACGTGTTCCGGCCTATGTGATCTTTCCCGACCGCACGCTTATCGAGATGGCTGAAAAGCGCCCTGTAACGCTGGACGATATGGCCCGGATCGGCGGTGTTGGCGCCAAAAAGCTGGAACGCTATGGCGATACGTTCCTTGAAGTAATCGCGGGCGAAGCAAGAAGCGTTCATCCGGCGCGGCGAAAGCTGGCTGGACGCGATCAGGGTGAGATTTACGACCGCTTGATGAAAGTTCAGTCTTTGCTGTCGCGCGGTCCAGCCGGGATCGACAAGCCCCTGACCTGCTCGGCCTCACAATTGGCAAAAGTTGCGCAACTGCGCCCCGATGATCCCCGTGGAATTGCACAGGTGCTGGGTGATCGACGTCACGAAAGGTTTGGCGCCGCTTTTCTGGACGTGCTGCGTGAGGCGGGCTAGATACCCCCGAACAGGCAAGAAAGAGGGCGGATATGCTGATCGTGATTTCCCCGGCCAAACGGCTGGACTGGGCAGAGCGGAATGTCGGGGTAACGCAGCCCGATTTTCAGGAGGATGCGATCCGGCTGTCCAAAACCGCTCGCAACCTGACGCTGGGTGATCTGAAGAAACTGATGGACCTGAGCGACGATCTGGCACGCCTGAACCGCGACCGGTATCGCGCTTTTTCGGATGCACCCGACGCCAAGGTCACACGCCCGGCTGCGCTTGCTTTTGCTGGCGACACATATCAAGGGCTTGAAGCTGCTTCGCTGGACGAAGACGAGCTGTTATGGGCGCAAGACCACTTGCGCATCCTTTCCGGCCTTTATGGTGTGTTGCGGCCACTCGACGCGATACAGCCCTACCGGCTTGAGATGGGCAGCAAGCTGAAAACCCGAAGAGGGAAGAACCTTTACGAATACTGGTGCGATCAGCTCAGCAAGGCACTGAACGCGCAAGGAGCCGAAATTAACAGCGACATTCTGGTGAATTGTGCCAGTCAGGAGTATTTTGGTGCGGTGGATTTGAATGCCCTGAACCTGCGCGTCATCACACCGGTCTTCATGGAAGATAGGGGCGGCACCCCAAAGATTGTGAGCTTTTTTGCCAAAAAGGCACGCGGTGCCATGGCGCGGTATGTCATCCAACACCGCCTGACCGATCCTAAGGCGCTGCTGGATTTCGACAGTGGCGGCTATGAATACCGCCCTGATCTGTCGGAAGCGGATAAGCCCGTTTTCGTCAGACCATATGCGGCCTGAAACCCAGGTCACTTGAACTTGCAACCCGGTGTTAATCGCCTGAAGAGTCCGCCAGGCGAGGTTGGGTCCGGGTTTGCGCCACGCTCACGCCGGGCTTTGGCGCCGGGCATGGTGTCTGCGACCGAGCAGACGCAATCGGGTTGGTGTTGCAGGATCATCTGGTGAATGCGGTTCTTGTGTAGCGGTTTGGTCAGGTAGTGATCCAAGCCGGCTGACAGAATTCCCTGATCATCCCCCGCCATGGCATGGGCCGTCAGGGCAACGATTGGAACGTGGCGACCAGTTGAAACCTCGAGCCTGCGAATTTCCGCTGTTGCCTGTTTGCCGTCCATCTTCGGCATGGAAATATCCATGAAGATCAGATCTGGCTCGAACTCCTGATAGATCTCAACCGCTTCAATCCCATTCGAGGCAAAGCGAAGATCGATATTCAGATCCTTGACCATCTTCTTCAGGATCAATTGGTTAGTGCGGTTGTCCTCGGCGGCAAGAACCCTCATGTGTCGGGGGTGCACAGATTCAGAATCTTGCTTTTTAGAGACTGTTTTGCCCACATCCAGAGCGCCCCTTTCCAACGATGTGCCGTCGAATGCCATCAGCCTGCCATACAACTCGGACCGAGGGATGGGTTTCTGCAAGACACCGTCGATCAGGTCACGGGCAGGATGCGCGTGAATCAAACCGGGGCTTGCAGACATCACGACCACCGGAATGTCACCCCACCCGCGGTCCCTGAGCGAGATCGCAAGGTCCAGCCCATCCATATCCGGCAGGTCGTGGTCACAAAGAACCAGATCAATCTGATCATTCATCTGTGACAGCGCCTCGGTCCCCGACGTGCAAACCGTCACCTCAGCCCCCAGTCGCCCAAGTTGTTTGGCAAGAATGGCCCGGTTCACGGCAAGATCTTCGACCAGCAGGACATGTTTCAAACAATCCGCCAGGTTCGGAGGTTCGGGTCGCGGGCCTTCTACCGTGGGCAGCGTCACGCGAAAACCGAAACAGGATCCCTGGTCCGGCTCGCTTTCGACCCAGACCATGCCACCCATCAAGGTGATCAGCCGCTGGGTGATGGCAAGACCAAGCCCGGTGCCTTCAAATTGGCGGTTACGCTCGTCTTCGACTTGATTGAACTCGCCAAAAATATGGCCGGTTTTTTCTGCGTCGATGCCAATACCGGTATCTTCGATCGCAACATGGATATCACAGATTTGCGCATCCGGATTGGGCACCCCTGTCACCCGGACCAGCACATAGCCTTCGGAGGTGAACTTGACGGCGTTGCCGACCAGATTGGTCAGAACCTGCCGTATCCGACCAGGATCGCCCACAAAAAGGGTTGGCAAGAACAAGTCGTAATCAACCAGCAATGTCAGGCCTTTATCGCGCGCACTGGGCTGTAGCAGCATCGCAACCTCAAGAATGCAGCGTTCAAGATCGAACTGCTCCGGGTGCAGAGCCAGCTTGTCCGCCTCAATCTTGGAATAATCCAGCACGTCGTTGATGATGACCAGCAACGCCTCGCCCGAATTTCGGATCGTGTTGACGTATAGCCGCTGCTCTTCGTCCAGCGTTGTCTCGTCCAGCAATTCGGACATGCCAACGATGCCGTTCATCGGAGTACGGATTTCATGGCTCATATTGGCCAGAAAGGCCGACTTGGCCCGGTTTGCCGCTTCGGCTCGCTCGCGCGCCGCCTTAAGCTCGATTTCATGCCGGACCGACGCTGTGATGTTGAGAGCAAGGCTCACCATATCATTGCCGCTGCCGCGCTGGTCGATCAGGCGGATATAGTGACCGTTCCAAAGCTGCATAACGATTGGTGGCGGGTTGGCGCGGCTCCAGCGGGCCAGCATTCTGTCCTGCCAGTCTTCCGCGGATTCGTCCCCGATATCGACAATACCTTCTGACGTCAGCAAATGCAGAATACGCGGGTATGATATTCCCGGCGCGACTTCGTCCAGACCTTCAAAAACGCTCAGATACGCGGTGTTTGCGCCGATCAGCCGGTTGTCACCGTCAAAAAAGGCAAACCCGTCCTGAATTGTCTGAATCGAGTGCCACAAGCGGCGTTCGGCAACCTCGATCTTGGCGTTGGCCACGCAGAGGTCGGATTTGACCTTTTCGTTTTCATCCCGAACGGTTTCAACCTCAGCCTGCGTTTCGCCAATTCGTTTGGTCAATGCCATGGCATGTTGACCCAGTTTGCGATTGGCTGCCGAAAGCTCGGCCTGTTTCAGGGCCAGCATCCGTTCAGCTGCCAAACGCGCGCGCCGTTCCTGTGCCAATTTATGTGCAAGAGTCATTTGATTGATTCCAGAACGCTCTGCGCACAGCATCCCGGCAGAGGATGAAAAACTGTTTAAGCCGTTGCACAACAGGCGCACGCCATGCAACGCTGTGCCCAAAGAGGAGGGCACCATGCGCCGCTTTGTTTTTATTTCAATAACTTACATCATTTCACTTTTAGTCCTGCCCAGCGCCACCCAGGCGCAGGATGCAGTGCCTGATTTCCGCTATGTCACGACGCGGGACGCAGATTTTTACGGCTCGGATCTGGATGCCCTTTTCGATACCGATCTGAAGTCCTGCATTCAGGCCTGTTCCGCCAATACGCTTTGCACCGCGTTCACCTACAACACCCGATCCAATGCCTGTTTTCCAAAAAGCGGTGTAAACCGGCAAGAGGCCTATCAGGGGGCAGTATCTGCGCAGAAAGTAACTACCCCAGATCAGACCCAAGCATTGGCTGATGCGCGTGCAAACGCGTTAAGCGCACTTGGTGCCGCCGACCTGAAGCAAGCCGTTGATCAGGCGCGCGATCTGGGCTTTGTTCATATGGCGCAAGGTAACGACCTGCAGGTTGTTCTGGACGCGGCACGCAGCGCCGGCAGCCCGCGACTGGCAATGATTTGGACTGGTGTGGCCGTATCGCTCAGTGACGCGCCCGATCTATGGGTGGAATACGCGCGCTTGTTATTGGCGATAAACCCTACGGACCGGAGTGAAGGGCGCGATCTGCACAACCGTGCGCTGAATGCCGCAACCAATGGCTATTTGCGCGCGGACGCTCCCGGCACGCAGATTGCCGCCCTGATGACATTGGCCCGCGCCTTGGAAGAGGTCGAGCGTGGGCGCGATATGATCCCCGTGCTGCGGCTGGCCCAGGAAATCCAACCGCGCGAGGATGTACTGGCCGCGCTGAATGATGCCATCGGGAAATACGGGTTTCGCGTGGTCGACAGTTCTGTTGAAAGCGACGCCGCCGCACCGCGGATCTGCGTCGAGTTTTCAGAACCGCTGGTCAAGGCGGGGGTCGACTATGACCCGTTTGTCCAGCGCAGCGATGACGGGTTGGTGGTACAGGCTGAGGGCAGGCAGCTTTGCGTTGACGGTGTCGCCCATGGTCAGCGTTATCGCCTGACGCTACGCGAAGGCTTGCCCTCCGCCTCGGGCGAGGCGCTGAACCGCAATGTTGAGCTTGCCCATTACGTGCGCGACCGGGCGCCTTCGGTCCGGTTTCCCGGGCGCAGCTACGTTTTGCCGAAATCCGCTGACGCCGCTTTGCCTGTTGAAACAGTCAACGTCACCGAGCTGGATTTGATCCTGCGGAGGGTCAGCGACCGGAACCTGTTGCGCGCGGTTCAGCAGGATTTCTTCGGCCGCCCGCTCAGTGAATGGCAGGAAGCAGAATTTTCCGATGAAATTGCCCAGGATATCTGGACCGGCACCGCCGAAGTGGCCAACGAACTGAATCAGACCATGACTGCGCGCCTGCCCATGGTAGAAGCGATCGCGGATCAGCCCGCTGGCATCTATGCGCTGACCGCCCGTGTTCCGGGGGCCGATCCCTATGACGACCCGGGCGCGACGCAATGGTTTGTTCTGTCCGATCTTGGGATCAGCAGCGTGCTTGGCACCGATGGGCTGCACGTCACGGTGCGCGGGCTGAGCGACGCGGCTCCCCGTGAAGGTGTCGAGGTTTCACTGGTCACAAGCGCAAATGCGGTCATCGCCCAAGCGCGGACGGATGAATCGGGTTATGTCCGGTTCGACCCCGGTCTGACGCGCGGCAAGGGGGCCAGCGCGCCCGCACTGGTGATGGCGTCGACCGGGGACAGCGATTTCAGCTTTCTATCCCTGACCGATCCTGCTTTTGACCTGTCAGATCGCGGTGTTGAAGGGCGTGCGCCCGCGGGGCCGGTCGATGTTTTTCTAGCCACGGATCGCGGCGCTTACCGGGCCGGAGAGGTGATCCACCTCACCGCCCTGTCGCGCGATGGTGAGGCGCAGGCTATCGAGGGTCTGCCCCTAACCGCAATTCTGTATCGCCCTGACGGCGTGGAATACCGCCGAACCGTCTCGGATGGCGGCGTCGCCGGGGGGCATATCTTTCGTCTGCCTGTTGCGGCAGATGCACCACGCGGCGCTTGGCGGATCGAGATCAGATCAGATCCCAAAGGCGATGCGCTGGCGCGACAAACAGTGCTGGTAGAAGACTTCCTGCCGGAACGTATAGATTTTGAGCTGAACCTGCCGGACGCGCCCCTGCGTACCGGCGACAGCCCACCGCTTTCGATCGACGCGCGCTATCTGTTTGGTGCGCCGGGGTCCGACCTGAGCATCGACGGTCAGGTTATCGGACGCCCGGCGGACACAGTGCCAGGCTACGAGGGGTATCGCTTTGGCCGCTATGACGCCGAGACATCGATCAAAAGCACCTATTTCGGTGACACGCGCACAGACGCAAACGGCAAAGCATCCATAGCTGTTGAAATCCCTGCATTAGAGACGGAAGGGCAGCCAATTGAAGCCGAGGTTATTGCGCGACTGGCCGATGGCTCGGGCCGCCCTGTTGAACGTCGCCTGAGCGTTCCTGTCCTGCCGTCGCAACCTGTGATCGGTGTCAAACCCATGTTCGAGGACGTAATCCCCGAAGGTACCGAGGCCGCATTTCAGATCATTGGCCTTGCACCCGACCTGACCCCCAGCCCGATGCGCATGCGTTGGACGCTGAACAAGATCGAAACGCGGTATCAATGGTATCAGCTTTACGGAAACTGGAATTGGGAACCGACAACCCGACGCACTCGCGTTGCCACCGGAGACGTTGACGTCGCCACTAACCCTTTGACGTTGTCCCAGCCCGTGGACTGGGGCCGTTACGAGTTGGTGGTTCAACGCGTAGACGGCACCTTTACGGAAACCGCTGTCGATTTCCATGCAGGCTGGTATCAGGCCGCAGATGCTTCGACCACGCCTGACCGGCTTGAGATGTCGCTGGATCGCGACAGCTATCGGGCCGGGGAAACCGCACAACTGCGCATCGTTCCGCGCATGGCAGGTATCGCCCAGGTCGAGGTGCTGTCGAACCGCCTGATCCATCGCCAAATGGTTGCCGTGCCGGAAGGCGAGACAGTTATCCCGATAGAGGTGACAGAAGATTGGGGTGCAGGTGCCTATGTCACGGCCACAGTGATCCGACCAATGGATGTTGCGGCCGGTCAGAACCCGGCACGCGCCATGGGCGTCGCCTATGCCGCCATTGATCCTGCGGATCGCACGCTGTCGGTTGCCATTGAGGTGCCCGAGGTTACCTCACCCCGTCATACACAGAAGGCCCTTGTTAGGGTCGAAAATGTTACAAGCGATGATCCAGTCTGGCTAACCCTTGCCGCTGTGGATGTGGGCATCCTTAACCTGACGGAGTTCGAAAGCCCAAACCCGCAAGAGTACTATTTCGGGCAACGCCGGCTGGGTGTGGACCTGCGTGATGTTTACGGGCGGTTGATCGACGGCATGAACGGAACGATAGGTACAGTTCGCTCTGGCGGCGACAATGACAACGGGATGCGCCGCCAGTCCCCGCCACCGACGCAAGATCTGATGGCAGTGTTCAGCGGCCCGGTTCAGGTCGGTGTGGGTGGCGAGGTTGAGGTCGACATCCCTCTGCCCGCCTTCAATGGTACGGTCCGCCTGATGGCCGTCGCGTGGTCACAAAAAGCCGTCGGGCAGGCCGAGGCTGACATGATCGTCCGCGACCCGGTGGTGGTTACGGCCAGCTTGCCGCGGTTTCTGGCCCCCGGCGATCAAAGCCGGATGCGGCTTGAGATTGTCCGTGCGGATGGTGCATCCGGAGACATGGCGCTTGGCCTGACCACCACCGGTGGGCTGGAACTGGGCCCGGTACCGGCACGCTTTCTGCTGGAGGATGGTGGCAAAGCGGTGTTCGACATCCCTGTAACGGCCCATGTCATCGGCAATCCAGAGATCAGCGTTTCCATCACCACGCCAGATGGGCGCGATCTGTCGCAAACCCTGCGGATGCCGGTGCGGGCCAACGATCCCGTAATTGCCCGGACACGGCGCTTTTCGCTGGGTGCGGGTGACAGCTTTCTGTTTTCGCAGGATGTTTTTGACGGGTTTCAACCCGGCTCAGCCAAGGCCATCCTGTCAGCCGGAGCGCTGGCAAAGTTCGATATGCCCGGCCTGCTGGATCAGTTGAACCGTTACCCTTATGGATGCACCGAGCAGATCACCAGCAAGGCACTGCCGCTGCTTTACCTGTCATCTGTCGCGCAGGCCTCGGGGCTGGGCAATAGCCCGGAGGTGGATCAGCGCATCACGGACTCGATCCGAAGTATCCTGACTCGTCAGGCTGCAAACGGTGCCTTTGGCCTGTGGCGCGCAGGCAGCGGTGATTTCTGGCTGGACGCCTATGTGACCGATTTCCTGTCACGCGCCCGCGTGCAGGGACACCCGGTGCCGGATCAGGCTTTTGCGCAGGCCATGGATAACCTGCGCAATCGGGTCAATTATGCGCCGGATTTTGACGAAGGTGGTCAGGATATCGCTTATGCCCTGATGGTTCTGGCGCGGGAAGGCGCGGCGGCGATGGGCGATCTGCGCTATTATGCGGATGTCAAAGGGGATGCTTTCGACACGCCGTTGGCTGCAGCGCAACTGGGCGCTGCGCTGGCCTCGTACGGGGACCAGACCCGCGCAGACGCGATGTTCGTCCGTGCGGCGCGGATGCTGCAACAGGTGCCGAACGATCAGGAAAACCACTGGCGCGCGGATTACGGCACCCGCCTGCGGGATGCGGCGGGCCTGCTGACTCTGGCGGTAGATGCGGGCAGCGAGGCGATTGACCGCAACGCATTGATCCAACGGGTAAGCACGGGCCGCACTCCCCTGTCCACGCAAGAGGCCACATGGTCCCTGCTGGCGGCGCACGCGCTGGTGTCTGATCCGTCCGGCTCCGGTTTGACGGTCAATGGCGTGTCAGTATCCGGCCCCTTTGTTCAGGTTCTGCAATCCGGGCAGGCGGAAGAGGTCAACATCACTGCGACCGACGGTCAGGCAACCGATATCACCCTGACGGTGACCGGAATTCCCGAAGATCCGCCTGGGGCCGGTGGCACCGGCTATGCAATCGAACGGCAGTATTATTCGATGGACGGCGATCTGATTGACGCGGGCCGATTTGCCGTGGGGGACCGGTTCGTCACGGTTCTGACGGTCACGCCGTTTGAAAGCGGTGGGGCGCGTCTGATGGTAGACGATCCTCTTGCCGCCGGGATCGAGATTGACAACCCGAACCTGCTGCGATCGGGCGATGTACGGTCGCTGGACTGGTTGAATCTGTCTGATGCCACGCATACCGAGTTCCGATCGGACAGGTTCCTGGCTGCGGTTGACCTGTCGGGGCGCCAGACCGTGACGCTGGCTTACGTCGCCCGTGCCGTCACACCGGGCGTGTTCCACCATCCGGCGGCCTCGGTCGAAGATATGTATCGCCCCCAGAACCGCGCACGAACGGCGACGGGACGGGTCGAGGTGCAGTGACCGGCCATCGTTCATATCCTTGTTTGGGCGGCGCTCATGCCTAGGGTGCCGCGCCTGTTATTTGCGTTGGCCGGCGCTCTCTATCTGGCGGCATTGGCGCGGGATGGCGTTGACCGCTGGGTCGACGCCACAGTGCTGCCGCCTGTTCTGACTGAAACTTCGGTCGAGATACGGGATCGTAACGGTGACCTCCTGCGCGTGTTTCCGGTTGCAGATGGCATCTGGAGGCTGCAACCCGGTGCGGTCGATCCCAATTTCACCGCCATGCTGCTCCGGTACGAAGACAAGCGTTTCTGGACCCACGCGGGCGTGGACCCTGTCGCATTGCTGCGCGCAGCCGGGCAAAGCCTTTGGAATGGGCGCGCGGTTTCAGGCGGTTCAACTCTGACCATGCAGGTCGCGCGGCTGATCGAAGATGGATCGACCGGACGCTGGAGTGGCAAATTTCGCCAGATTAGGGTCGCATTGGCATTGGAGCGGCAGCTGAGCAAGACACAGATCCTGAACCTCTACCTGACCCATGCCCCCTATGGCGGCAATCTGGAAGGTATCCGTGCCGGTGCCCGCGCATGGTTCGGCAAAGAAGCGACCCGGTTGACTGCCGCACAGGCGGCCCTACTGATCGCTTTGCCGCAATCCCCGGAAGCGCGACGTCCGAATCGCAGACCCGAGGCAGCCCAAATTGCCCGAGATCGGATTTTGCGCAGGTTGGAGCGCTACGGCGTATTGACCAAGGCTGAGATGCACGCAGCCCTGACGGAGACCATTCCTGATCGAACGGTCCCGTTCCCGCGCCTTGCACCCCATCTGACCGACCGCGTGAAAGGCCAAACCCTTGCAAACGGTGTATTTGATCTGACCCTGGATGCAGAGGTGCAAGCCCGGTTGGAAACTTTGGTCGCTCGGGCCGCGGCGCGCATAGGGCCGCGCGTGTCCGGAGCCCTGATCGCAGCAGATCATCGCGACGGCAAGATTTTGGCCTCGGTCGGGTCTGCCGGGTATCGGGATGCGCGACAAGGTTTCGTGGATATGACGCAAGCCGTGCGGTCGCCCGGATCGACGCTGAAACCTCTGGTTTACGGGCTGGCATTCGATCAGGGGCTGGCCCATCCGGAAACCCTGATCAGCGACAGCCCGGTGATGTTCGGGCGCTACGCCCCGCGAAACTTCGATGGCGTTTTCCGGGGCGATGTAAGGGTTCGGGACGCGCTGCAATTGTCACTGAATATCCCTGTCGTACGCCTGACGCACGAGCTGGGCCCCGCGCGCGTAATGGCGGCACTGCGGACAGCAGGATCAGAACCGCGCCTGAGCAGTGGTACACCCGGATTGGCAATATCCTTGGGTGGCGTCGGGCTGAGCCTGCATGATCTCGTACAGATCTACGTGACGCTGGCCGCTGGTGGGCAAGGCCCGATCCTGCGCCATGACACCCTGGCTGATGCACGGCTCACCTCTCGTGTTTTGTCCGAAAACTCAGCATGGCAGATTGCGGATATCTTGTCCGGGATCACAGCACCCACGGGCAGCACTTCAGGGGCGCTGGCCTTCAAAACGGGAACCTCTTATGGGCACCGCGATGCCTGGGCCATTGGCTTTGACGGGCAGCATGTCATCGGGGTCTGGCTGGGACGCGCGGATGGCACACCTGTTCCCGGCGCATTCGGAGGCGGCGTTGCCGCGCCGCTTCTGACCGAGGCTTTTGGTCTGTTGAAACCCGAACTCACGCCCCTGCGCCCACCGCCGCCATCAACACTGTTGGTTGGCGCAGCACAATTGCCGCAACCGTTGCAACGTTTCCGGCCCCGCGCGGCGGCTTTCGAAACGGACCAAACCGCACCTGATCTGTTGTTTCCACCGGAAAACGCTCTGTTAGAGACTTTCGGTAGCCCTCTGACAGTGAAACTACGCGGTGGTGTCGGGCCGTTTTCCGTTCTGACTAACGGCGTGCCTGTATTGACCGGGCAACGGCAGCGAGAATTCGAAATTCCCAATCCCGGACCCGGGTTTACCTCACTTGTTGTGGTGGATGCACAGGGCCAATCCGACCGGGCCTCGTTCCGGATCGACCAGAGCGCGCCCGGTTCCCGTTAAAAAACAGCAACGGGCCAGCGTTAACGCCGCCCTTCCCGCAGCCAACCGCCTAGCAGGAACCCCCCAGCCAGCAGCAAGACAAGCCAGGGTGGCAGCAACCCGGCCTGCGTGACATCCCGCGTTTCATACGTGTTGCGTGGGGTCAGACCGATCCAGCCCCGACCGGCGGCGGGGCGTCCTGCGCGCACGTTGCGGATCGATGGCAGCCCATCTTCCAATCGGATCACACCGCCCCGCAACCCGGCCAGCACCGGTTCGAGGACATCACCTGTCGCGATGGTACGCTCGAACTCTTTCGGTGCAGCAGGGCCAAGGCCGATCACAGCCATGTGGTCAACTTCCTGCAAGCGATAAAGGCCGATCTCAGGGCCGTAATACTGCGCTTCAAACCGACCCGGAGAAACCTCTTTCAAAGTAATCTCCAACGTCTCGCCATTCGGCAAGGTGACTGTTACAGGGCCGACCTCTGTCCCAAGCGTCTGACGAATGATGCGCATGGACTGACCGTTGGCCTCGGCCCACAACGCCTCTTCTTCAAGTTCCGGTTCTTTCATCATCCAATGGGCCAGCCTGCGCAACAGCTCCAGCTGCGGGCCACCTCCTTCGAAACCGCGACTCCAAAGCCAGGCGTGGTCGGACGCAAGCATCGCAACGCGCCCTTCGCCAACACGGTTCAGGACAAGCAGCGGACGATCCTCGACCCCGGTCATCAGCACGTCGCCCGAGCGGTGTTTCACGTCGATCTGACGCAACCACGCCCCCCAATCCTCGGACTCTCCAAGATTGGTCGTGACCGGGTGACGATGCCCCAGATCACTGACCATCGGCACATATCGTTCCTCGATCACCCGCGCGGTTGGCTGGGCCGGCAAAACTGGCGCCAAGGGAGAGCGGAAGATGCTGTCGGCACCGGCGAAATCGGGACCGGCGGCAACCAGGACCGCGCCGCCTTCGTTGATGTAGCTTGTGACATTGTCCAGATAGATCGCAGGCAGAATCCCGCGCCGCTTGTAGCGGTCAAAGATGATCAGGTCGAAATCGTTGATCTTTTCCAGAAACAACTCGCGAGTCGGAAAGGCGATCAGCGACAGCTCGTCAACGGGCACACCGTCCTGCTTTTCAGGCGGGCGCAGGATAGTGAAATGCACCAGATCAACAGAACTGTCAGATTTCAACAAGTTACGCCACGTGCGACCACCCGGATGCGGTTCACCCGAGACCAGCAGCACACGCAGGCGGTCCCTTACGCCGTTCATCTGGATCAGGGCCGTGTTGTTGCGATCAGTCAACTCGCCTTCAGCCTGAGGGACAGAAAACTGGATCACGTTGCGCCCACCATGGGGCAAAGTGACGGGCAGTTCGACATCGCGACCGATTGGAATGCTGAACTGCTCGGGCTCGCCCCCATCCACCGAAATTTCCAACGGCGCTGATGTTGCACCTGCAGGGGCTGCTCCGCTGTCCTCCACGCGCAGGGTCAACGTCACCGATTCACCAATGATGGCGAAAGCAGGGGCGTTTCGGACAATAAGCCTGCGATCCCAGTCGCTTTCCCGCCCCGTTTGCAGCAGGTGCATCGGTGCGGGCAGATCCAGGGCCTGATCGACATCATGCACAATCCCGTCGGACACCACGAGGATACCGGCGATGCGCGCGCGCGGCTCTTCCGCCAGGGCTTCGTTCAGGGCTGCCATGATCTGCGTGCCCTCATCGCCTTCACCATCGCCGACCCGGATGCGTCGCAGTTCTGTATTGTCGCGTGCCTCGATCTCGGCGGCCAGATCTTCTGCGGCCATTGCCGTTTGTACCACCCGGTCTGAAAGCGTCTGGCTGGCGCTTTCATCCTCGAACATCAGAACGATATCTGTCAGCGGTGCACGATCCTCGATCTGGTAGACCGGGCCGGACAGCGCAGCGATGATCACCAGCACCGCCAACCCACGCAAGGCCCATCCCGACAATCCGCGCCACAAGGCCAGCGCGACCCCGGCCACGGCAATCATACCCACGACAAGCAGTATCGCCCACGGGATCAGCGGATCAAAGATGACGGTTCCTGTCATTGTCCCAACCTGTCCAGAAGGGCGGGCACGTGAACCTGATCGGATTTGTAGTTCCCCGTCAGCACATGCATCACCAGATTGACACCAAAACGATTGGCCAACTCGCGTTGCCTTTCCCCGGCATAACCGCGCCCGACGGGCAACAGGGCCTGCCCGTTGCGATCCACCGCCCAAGCACCGGCCCAGTCATTGCCGCCAATGACCACTGGCGTCACATTGTCGTTCAGATTGCGGAAGGGCATCCCGTCGATCTGTTCTGCATCCAGCGGCGCGGCTTCGACCCAAACCTCGGTGCCTGAATATCGGCCCGGAAAATCCTGTAAAAGGTAGAACGTGCGTGTCAGAACATGATCGCGCGGAATCGGCTCTAATGAGGGTATATTCAGCGGCCCGGCCAGTTGTTGCAGTTTGCGGCCATTTGGGCTGGAGGCACCGAAACCTGCGATATCCGCATCACGCGTGTCAAACAGGATCATCCCTCCGGACCGCAGATAGGCGTTCAGCTTGACATAGGCCTCGGCCGAAGGTTGCGACTGGTTCGCTGAGATCGGCCAATAAAGCAACGGAAAGAACGCCAGTTCATCCCGTTCCAGATCAACGCCGATGGGGTCTGCCGGTTCAACCGATGTGCGATAGAGGAGGGTTTGACCAAGCCCCCGCAACCCGGCTTGCGCAATATCATCTACTTGCGCATCGCCAGTCAGGACATGCGCCAATACCAGTTCGTGGGTCGCAGCCAATGCAAACTTGGTGTCCTCAGGCGTTTGTGCGTGACCTTCGGGTACCAGAAGGAAACCGGCCAGCGCCAAGGCCGTCGTCCGGGCCAGACCCAACCTGCCCGACAAAGCAAGCGATGCAATAACATCGATCGTGAGCAAAATCAGCGCAAGGCTGAGCAACAGACCGCCGAGCGGCATTTCCGTGCTGACCTCCTGCCCTTTGATCGGCACATTTGCGGGCCAGACAACAGGACGCAGCTGAGTTTCTTCCGAGACGACGTTCAACGCCAGCTTCTGCTTGCCACTTTCATAAAGACCCGGGCGCAGTTCCGGCCCGATCTGGCCCGATATCAGCTCAACCCCGTCGACACCGGCCAGGGTTCCGGCATCTGACAATGTGCCAAACCCGTCCATGATCTGTACCGGCTCCCATGTTGTTCCCAGTAACTGAGCCTCTTGCCGTGACTTTGCGGCCGAGGCCACGGCCAGCCGATCCAGCATTTCAACGAACAGGCCCGACAGTGGCAGGCTGGACCATTCTGCATCGGCGGTCACATGGAACAACACCACCTGCCCCAATCCCAGCGCCTTACGTGTCACCAAAGGCGTGCCGTCAGACAGCGAGGCAATCACACGATCCGCCAAGTTAGGGTCTGGTTGCGCCATGACCTGAGTGGAAACGACCACGTCATCAGGGATGTCCAATCCATAGAAAGGCGAGGTTTCGGGGAATGGTGCCAGGGTCTTGGCCTCACCCCAGCTCATCGCGCCGCCGACAGATCGCCCACCGCTGCGCAGCCGCGCAGGCAGCAGGGTGTCTTCGGTGTCACGCCCAAGATCGCTGGCCGCCATACGCGGGCCGGCAAAGCGCAGCAGCAAACCGCCCTGTTCGACCCATTCAATCAGGTCCGCCTTTTCAGGTTCCGACATCTGGGCCACATCTGACAGAACAATGACATCCGGATTGGCGGGCAGAACCTCAGTCAGACCGCCATCGACGAAATCCGCCGTGGGGCTCAGGACCTGAGTCAGATAATGCAGGGGTGACAGCAGCTCCAGACCTTCGCGGTTCAAACTCCCGGCAATCAGCGCGACCTCACGGCGACGCAGGCTGTCATCGGTCAAGGTCACGGTCCCGGCGGACCTTTGGCCCTGGATTTCGAACCGCGTGATCCGGGCGCGGAGTTCGGATGGCAGCGCCAGATCGACCTGCGCCGATGAATCCCCGGCTTCAAGGGTCAGTTCCACAGAATGCAGCACTCGGGCGGTTCCCGCCGGGTCGCGCCCTTGTGCCAATACTGTCACACGTTCCTCGGGGCCGGGGCCTGCGCGCTGCACTGTCACTTTGATCAGCCCATCCTGATAAGCCGCTGGCAGGATCGCCATGGGCCGGGACGCCGCCTGATACACCACGACATCGCCACGAGCCTGCAAGCTGGAGACCAGCGCCGCATGATCCACATAATCCAGCCGGTCACTGAACCAATGGGTGTCAAACCCCCCATCAATCGAATTTAACGCCGCAATGGCCTGTGCGATCTGAGGTTCGGTCGGCTGCCATGGGTTGGGCATCAGTCCCGGCAAATGTCCCCGCCAAGCCTCGGCCCCCTGAAAAACGGGTGTTTCCGGTTCGGTCAGGCGCAGGATAGCCACCGTGCGCCCTGCGCGACCGGCCTCGGTCAGTTGCGCATCGATCTGATCCAGCGTGGCCGACCATCGGGTCGCGCCTGCCCAACTGGCGTCCAGCACCATCAGCAGCGGCCCGGACCCGATCTCATCCCGCGACGGGTTCAGAACCGGACCGGCCAGACCTATGATCACCGCCGCAGCTGCCAGCATCCGCAGCAGCAAGAGCCACCACGGCGTGCGGTCCGAAACGCTTTCGTCATCCTTCAGGCCCAGCAGCAGCGTCACCGCCGGGAACATCCGGCGGATCGGCGCGGGCGGCACCGCGCGCAGGATCAGCCACAGGATCGGCAGGGTCAGAAGACCCAGCAGCACCCATGGAGCGGTAAAGCCGATGCCTGCCAGAACCGTCATCGCGTTCCCCCGTCCAGCGCACGGTATATCCACAACAGTGCCGCTTGTGCGCTATCGCCCGTGTGATGCAGGCCCATTTGCCAGCCAGTCGCCCGGCAAAGTTGCGTCAGCGCATCCTTACGGTGGGCGAGGCGTTGCAGATAGCGGTCCCGCAGCTCTGCCGCCTTGAGCGTTTCGTGTCGGACGGACCCACCGACGCTTTCGAAAATCGTACGTCCACGATAGGGAAATGTCTCTTCTCCCGGATCAAGCACCTGAAGGATCACGCCGCGAACACCACGGTCGGCAGCTTTGGTCAGGGCCAGTTCAACTTCATCCATTGGACCAAGAAAATCTGAAATGAACACGGCACGGGCATGCGGGATCATGGCGCGATGTTCGGGTGGCGCGTAATCCGATTGATCATCCTCGGACCAGGCTTGCGCCAGCCGGATGATCTGTGCATTGCCACGCCGGGGTGGCAAGGTCGTCCCTGTCAGGCCCACACGTTCACCGCCGCGGACCAGCAAGATGGACGTTGCAAGTCCCAATAGCCGGGCGCGATCCGCCTTGGTCGGCAACGATATGTCGGACGCAAACCGCATCGACGCCCCCTGATCGACCCAAAGCATTACCGATTGCGCGATCTGCCATTCGCGTTCCCGCACATATTGCTGATCTCCACGCGCCGAACGACGGTGGTCGATCATCCGGCGGCTGTCCCCGATCTGCGCAGGGCGGTATTGCCAAAAATCATCCCCCATGCCAGAGCGCCGCCGACCATGGTCTCCCAGCAGAACGGTGCCAGCCAGATGTTCGGCCCGCGCCAAAAGGGGCGGCAGCCGCGATGCCTCGGCCTCGGATCTTTCGCGAAGGGTCAGCGCGGCATTCACGCCGCCGCCTCGGTCCGGATCAACCCGACAGCGGTCGAGTCGATCAGGTCAGCCAGACTGTCACCGCGTGCCCGTGCCGCAAAGTTGAGAGCCATCCGGTGGCTAAGCACCGGGCGCGCCATATCCAGCACATCCTCGGCATTGGGTGCCAGACGCCCCTGCAACATCGCACGTGCCCGAACCGTCATCATCAGCGCCTGCGCAGCGCGTGGACCAGGACCCCACGCGACGGTTTCGGCAACCCGTTCGGATACGCCAGCTTCTTCCGGGCGGAAGGCCCGCACCAGATCAAGGATCAGCTCCACAACCGAGTCCCCGACCGGCATCCGACGCAACAGGACCTGCGCAGCCAGCAGTTCTTCCTTGCTGAAAATCTGGTACGCTTTGTCTTCTTCAACACCGGTCGTGGCCAGCAGAATATCCCGTTCGGTCTGGCGGTCGGGGTATTCTACATCGATCTGCACCAGAAACCGGTCCAGCTGCGCTTCGGGCAGGGGATAGGTGCCTTCCTGTTCGATCGGGTTTTGCGTGGCCAGAACATGGAATGGCACACCAAGGGAACGGTCCTCACCGGCTACTGTCACCGTACGCTCCTGCATCGCTTGCAGCAGCGCGGATTGCGTTCGCGGGCTTGCCCGGTTGATCTCGTCCGCCATCAGCAGCTGACAGAAGATCGGGCCGGGAATGAAACGGAAATGGCGGCTTCCATCGTCGGCCGTATCCAACACCTCGGACCCGAGAATGTCAGCGGGCATCAGGTCGGGCGTAAACTGAATGCGATTGCCATGCAGGCCCATCACGGTCGACAGTGTCTCGACCAACCGTGTCTTACCCAAGCCCGGCAGACCGATCAGAAGCGCGTGACCACCGCACAAAAGCGCAGCCAGAGTCAGGTCCACGACCCTTTCCTGCCCGATGAAGCGGCGGGTGATCGAGGCCTTGGCCTCTTGCAGCTTGTTTTCCAGCGCTTCGATCTCGGCTACGAGGTCGGCAGGTTCGTTCATGACTTTCCCTTCCGTGGACGAATATGATTGAAGTGTATCGCGCTGAGAGGAAATGGCAAAAGCAATGAGCGGACAAAAACCTGTGAAACCCTCGCCCGACGGATTAGCCGCATCGGTAAAAGCCGCCAAAACCCGGGGTTTACCGCCCGTTCACCTGTGGAATCCCCCGTTTTGTGGCGATCTGGACATCCGTGTCGCAAAAGATGGTACATGGAGTTATTTAGGCTCGCCCATCAATCGGTTCGAGCTTGTGAAGCTTTTTTCCTCAATTCTTAAGAAAGAAGACGGGAAATACTATCTGGTCACGCCGGTTGAAAAGGTGGGAATCACTGTCGAAGACGCGCCGTTTATCGCCGTGGATTTCGAGCAAACCGGCGAAGGTCTGACGCAGAACCTGACCTTTCGCACTCAATTGGACGACGTCGCTGTTGCAGGGCCCGCGCATCCGATCCGGATTGTTATCGATCCTGAGACAGAAGAACCGTCACCCTACATACTGATCCGCACGAACCTCGAAGCGCGCATAGATCGCAAAAGCTTCTATCGCCTTGCCGAGATTGGTAGCCACCTTGAGGGCTGGTTTGGTGTCTGGTCAGGCGGGCAGTTCTTCCCGCTGATCCCTTCAGCCGATTTTGGTTGACCGCGGTGCGCGGTCCTGTGCCAGCACGACGGCCAAAGCGACCACGCCCGCGCCCAGCGCACGGGTCCAGTTCCAGTCCTCCCCCAGCATCAGCATGATCAGCATCACGTAAAACGGGGCAATATTGATGTGAAACGAAGCCAGCGCCACGCCCAGCTTTCCCACAGCCGAGATGAACAACACCTGGCTGAGCCCCAGTGATATCAAGGCATAGATCCCAAGCATCCCCCATTGCTGTCCATCAATGGCGGCGGTTGGCAGCACATCCATGCCCAGCTGGGCCGCCCCAAAACTCAGCACCGCGGCCATGAGCAACCCACCGACGAAGGTAATCGTGCAGCGCCCGATCTGACTAAGCTCCGGGAAGTCGCGCGCGGTGGCCATGCTACCCCAACAAAACAGGCCCGTTGCAAGGATCGCCAGAACCGCACCCAGCCCCAGCTGTTCGGGCGCGGCGGTGCTGGTTGCAATCAATCCACCCAGAACCGACACCAGAACACCCAACGCAAAGGTCCACTTCAGCCGTCGGGTTCCTGCCATCAGTTCCAGTACTGTTGCAAGCAAGGGCGCACAGGATGCAATGATCGCGACCGTCACCGGATCCGTCATTTTCTGCGCGACGATCAGCAAAAACATGGCAAAGCCAAAACCAAAGCCGCCGACAACCATCGCCCGACCCCATCTGGCGCGTAACACTCTGCTTGGACCGTCCAGCAGAATCCAGACCGGAATCAGAACGGCAACCGCCAGCACCAGACGCGCGGTCAGCAATGCAACAGGGGGCCAGGTTTGCAGCAGAACTTCGGCCGCCGGGAAACCCGCTGCCCAGGTAATCATGGAGGCAACCGCCAACCCATTCCCTGACAACGCAGAGTTTTGACCGCCGGGCAGAGCGGTAGTTGCCCCGCGTACGGGTTCCGGGCTCATCGCCATTGGATTCGAACCTTTTGTTAAGGCGGCGCCCGTAATGACGCGCCGCGCTGAGCGGACCCTTGCTGATTCGGTGCAGGCGATCTGGTCGATTTTCGACAATCTGTCGTTTTCGATCCCTTCCCCGAAAATCATCCCTTGGTTATGGTCGGATAACCACAACCGCTGACCGCCTATGCCCAAATTTGCCGCCAACCTTTCGCTTCTGTTTACCGAAATACCTTACCTGGAGCGGTTTCAGGCGGCGGCAGATGCCGGGTTCACCGCAGTCGAGGTTTTGTTTCCCTACGACATCGCCGCGACGGAAACCCGCCGCGCCTTGCTTGCCAGCGGGTTGGAGCTTGTGCTGATCAACGCGCCACCGCCCAACTACACCGGCGGTGCGCCGGGTTACGCAGCGATCCCCGATGGTCAATCGCGGTTCCAGTCGGATATCCGCCGTGTCCTGCGATATGCCGGGGTGCTGCGCCCCGGCCTGATCCACATCATGTCCGGATACGCCACAGGGCCGGATGCATTGAATTGTTTTGTGCAAAACCTGCAATGGGCCGCCGATTTCGCCCCCCAGCAAAAATTCACCATCGAACCGCTCAACCCGGTTTCACAGCCCGGATATTTTTTGAACGACTACGATCTGGCAGCAGATGTGCTCAACCAGGTGGATCGCCCGAATGTCGGCCTGCAATTTGACAGCTTTCACGCTCATATGATTCATGGCGACGCGCTGGCTGTCTGGGACCGCTTTCATCCGCAGGTGGTCCATGCCCAAGTTGGCGCAGCCCCGGATCGCACGGAACCGGGTCGTGGACCAACGGATTTCAAGGCCTTGTTCTCGACCATGGACGCGGTAGGTTATAGCGGCTGGGTCAGCGCGGAATACACACCCACAACACAACGCACCTGCGACACACTTGACTGGATGCGGGACTGACACTGGTAATTTTCATTCAAATACCGCACATCAGCGGCATTGTGACCATTAGGATGCCTGCCATGATACCAGCCCGCTATGCCCGTGCCGTTTTCAGCCTGATCATGTCCGGCCTCATGTCCTTGATTGTAACAGGGATCGCGACGGTCAAAGCGATTGGGTTTAACCCTGGAACAGTTGGCGACTGGATGGCGTCCTGGGCTTTTTGCTGGCCCATCGCCTTCACCGTAATCCTGCTGTTTGGCCCGTCTGTGCAACGAATGGTGAACCGCATGGTAAGGCCGCAGGGCTGACCCGATGCATGCACAGCCCGCCGAGACCTGATGAACAACGCCGCTAGTGCGCCTCGGCCCAGTTCGCCCCCTTCCCGGCATCCACGACCAGCTTCACATCCAGCTTGACCGCAGGATCCGAGGCGCCCTCCATCACGTCACGGGCCACGTCGATCACCTGATCCACCGCATCTTCGGCCACCTCGAACAACAACTCGTCGTGAACCTGCAACAGCATCCTGGCAGGCAATCCGGCGATCGCGTCCGGCATTCGCACCATCGCGCGCCGGATCACATCCGCCGCAGTACCTTGAATTGGTGCATTGATCGCCGCGCGGCGCGAGAACCCGGCATGTGGCCCCTTGGCATTGATCTCGGGCGTGTGGATCTTGCGCCCGAACAGGGTTTGCACATAGCCGTGCTCTTTCGCGAATTCGACTGTGTCGTCCATATAGCGGCGAATGCCTGGGAAACGTTCGAAATAACGATCAATAAAGCCCTGCGCCTCGGCCCGTGGAATACGCAGGTTCCGGGCCAGTCCAAAACCCGAAATGCCGTAGATCACACCGAAGTTGATTGCCTTTGCCTGACGGCGGATATCAGGCGTCATCTCACCCAACGGCACATCAAACATTTCGGACGCAGTCATGGCGTGAATATCCAGCCCGTCCGAAAACGCCTGTTTCAGAGCCGAAATATCAGCGATATGGGCCAGAATCCGCAACTCGATCTGGCTGTAGTCGAGGCTGACCATCACATTGCCCGGCTCGGCGATGAATGCCTCACGAATACGCCGCCCTTCTTCTGTCCGCACCGGAATGTTTTGCAGGTTCGGATCGGTCGAGGCCAGACGCCCCGTGTTCGCTCCGGTGATCGAATAAGACGTATGCACCCGGCCTGTGTCGGGGTTGATATGGGTCTGTAGCGCGTCGGTATAGGTCGATTTCAGCTTGCTCAGCTGCCGCCAGTCCAGAACACGGCGCGGCAACTCGTGTTCGGTTGCGAGGTCTTCCAGAATATCTGCCCCGGTCGAGTATTTCCCGGTCTTGCCTTTCTTCCCGCCTTCCAGACCCATCTTGTCGAACAGGATTTCGCCCAGCTGAGCGGGTGATCCGACATTAAATCTTCCCCCGGCCAACTCGTGAATTTCATCCTCTAACCCGGCCATTTTCTGGGCAAATGCGTTGGACATCCGGCTCAGGACATCTCGGTCGACCTTGATGCCATGCATCTCCATCTCGGCCAGCACCGGCACAAGCGGCCGTTCCAGCGTCTCATAGACCGTTGTCACCTGCGCCCGATGCAATTGCGGTTTGAACAGCTGCCACAAACGCAGGGTGATGTCCGCATCTTCGGCGGCATAGGCCGTGGCCTCGTCAATCGCGACCTTGTCGAAGGTGATTGCCGACTTCCCCGACCCCAGCAGCGGTTTGATCGGGATCGGTGTGTGGCTCAGATAACGTTCGGACAGAGTGTCCATCCCATGCCCATGCTCACCGCCATGCATGGCGTAGGACATCAGCATCGTATCGTCGAGGGGTGCCACGTCGATGCCATGCCGCCTGAAGATCTTGGCATCATACTTCATGTTCTGCCCGATCTTGAGGACCGACGGATCCTCGAGCATCGGTTTCAAAAGCCTCAGGGCTTCTTCCAATGGCATCTGCCCCTCGGCCAAAGCATCCGACCCAAACAGATCATCCGCTGATCCATCGCGGTGGGTCAACGGGATGTAACAGGCTTCTCCGGCCTCGACACACAGCGAAATACCCACCAGACCGGCAATCATCTCGTTCAGGCCCGTGGTCTCTGTGTCTACAGCAACCCAACCACGCTCATAGGCCTGGTCAATCCACTTTTGCAGGGCCGCTGCATCACGCACGCATTCGTATTTCGAACTGTCAAACGGGATCACCTCGGCCTCGACCTCTTCCACCGCTGGCGCAGGGGCGTCGGCAATCACCGGAGCCTCAACCCCCAGCTTGTCAGCGATACGCTTGGTGAGGGTGCGGAACTCCATCTCGGCCAGAAACGCCAACAGCGTGTCTGCATCGGGGTCCCTCACCTCAAGGTCATCCAAGGTGAAATCCAGCGGAGTATTCTCATCCAGTTGAACCAGTTTCTTCGAAAGCTCGATCTGGTCTCGCATTTCGATCAGGGTCTGGCGGCGTTTGGGCTGCTTGATCTCATCTGCCCGGTCCAGCAGGGTTTCCAGGTCGCCGAATTCATTGATCAGCAAGGCCGCCGTCTTGACCCCGATCCCCGGCGCGCCAGGAACATTGTCGACGCTATCACCAGCCAACGCCTGAACATCGACCACACGTTCCGGTCCGACCCCGAACTTCTCGACCACGCCATCCCGGTCAATGCGTTTGTTCTTCATCGCATCCAGCATTTCGACGCCGTCACCGACCAACTGCATCAAGTCCTTGTCGGAACTCACGATGGTCACTCGGCCACCGGCATCCCGTGCCTGAACAGCGAGGGTCGCGATGATGTCGTCAGCCTCATAGCCCTCCATCTCCTTGCAGGCGATGTTGAACGCTTTCGTCGCCTCACGGGTCAGTGGCATCTGTGGGCGCAGGTCCTCGGGCATCGCCTCGCGGTTAGCTTTGTAGAGGTCGTAAAGATCGTTCCGGAAGGTATGGGAGCCCTTATCAAAGATCACCGCCACATGGGTCGGCGCATCTGGCCCCGTATTTCCCTCGACATATTTCTGCAGCATGTTGCAAAAGCCCGAAACAGCCCCAATTGGCAACCCATCCGACTTGCGGGTCAGTGGCGGCAGCGCATGATAGGCCCGGAAAATAAAGGCCGATCCATCGATCAGATGCAGGTGACACCCTTTTCCGAAATTCGTGGTCATTTCGCGCCCTCTCTGATCACTTGCGAAAACACTAATGCCACGGGCGCAACGATAGAGCCACCCGCACCGCGGCCGCAATCTTCATCTTTTCAAAATACTCAATGCCCGCACCGGGCAACACGGGCTCAGGCGTCAGTCTGATGCCCGGCCAGAACATATTTGCAGTCGCAATAGGGGCACTCGACCCAGCCCGTGTCTTCGGGGATCTGCAGCCACACGCGCGGATGACCCAACGCACCTTCGCCGCCATCACAGGCAACACGGGCGGTTTCGACGATCTTGGTTTCCGGCGCTTCGATGGTCACGGCTGGCGATCCTTCTTCGGTTGTCGGCCTCGCGGGCATGTATTAGGTGCGTTTATGAGCGATGATCAAACCGGGGGCAAGTGCCACATGTATGACGCGGCAATCAGGATCGAAGGGCTGCGCAAAACCTATCGCGGTGGCAAGGGTCAGCCCGAGAAACATGCGCTGAATGGCATTGACCTGACCGTCCCGCGCGGCTCGGTTTTTGGTCTGCTGGGTCCGAACGGTGCAGGAAAATCGACCCTGATCAACATCCTGGCTGGTCTGGTGGTGAAATCGGCGGGCCGCGTAGCGATCTGGGGCTTCGATCAGGATCAGAATCCACGCCAGTCACGATCGGCCATTGGTGTGATGCCGCAAGAGCTGAACCTCGACCCGTTTTTCACCCCGCGCGGCGCGCTTGAGGTTCAGGCTGGTCTCTATGGTGTTACGAAATCCGAACGGCGCAGTGATCGGATTCTGGAACTGGTCGGTCTCAGCGACAAGGCCGAGGCCTATGCCCGCACTCTCTCGGGTGGAATGCGGCGGCGGTTACTGTTGGCCAAGGCACTGGTGCATCACCCGAAAATCCTTGTGCTTGATGAGCCGACAGCAGGTGTGGATATCGAACTGCGCCAAATGCTCTGGGCCAATGTTCGCAAGCTGAACGAACAGGGCATGACCATCATCCTGACCACCCACTACCTGGAAGAAGCGCAGGAGATGTGCGACGAGATCGCCATTATCAACCACGGTGAAAAGGTCGCGCAGGACAGCACCGCCAACCTTTTGGGCCGCATGGATAGCCGCACTATGGTGATTGTGCCCGACAGCCCGATCATTGATCTGCCTGCGTCGGAAGGCGTCGAGGCAGCTCTCCGCGATGATGGCAGCCTTGTCCTGCAATACCGCAACATCCAGACCAGCGCCGAGCAGGTTCTGGAATCGGTGCGCGCCGCGAATATCCGCATCCGCGACGTCCGCACCGAAGAGGCCGATCTTGAGGATGTATTCCTTGCCCTGACCTCGTCCCGTACCGAGGATCATCTGGCGGATGATCAGGATCAGCCACGCCGGGGCATCCACCGGGTCAAGCTTTAGGCGCGGTCTATTCGCGCCTGATAGCAGTTATTCCGCGCAGACCGCACGTGAATATAGGCGACGTCGGATCGGGAAAAGATTTCCCTGACTTTTGCGCCGATCTGGTCCGTCGGCGTGACCGCCCCGGTGCCATAGACGATCCTGTCATCCGCACCGTAGCCCTTGATCAGATAGTCGGGCGAGTTGGTCAGAATTTCGGGCAGCGCGTCTTCCTCGTACCGTTCACACGGTGTTGCACACAGAAAGATCGGGCCGGTTTCCGCATAGGGATGTGTCTCTGAAAAGGGCCGATGCGCCAATATCAGCATCTCATCGCCCTCTGGAATATGTCGCAGGCAGTGGCGGCACGGGTTACCTGTACCCGTCGACACAGCGCGCTCCGGCGTTGAACCATATGCATCCGGGCCACCCGCCTGAAGAGCGCGTACATCGTTTGTGGGCAAAGCGGTGATTTTGAACATCTCGGATCTCCTTTTTTGCTGACCATGCCCGTGTGACCGGACCCAATCGACCCGTTTCCTGCGCAAAGGACTCGAAAAAGAACAAAACGTGAATATAATATGGAATCGCCATGTATGCCGAGCTGTCGATCACGTCGAATTTTACCTTCCTCACCGGGGCCTCGCACCCCGAGGAGTATATGGAGCGTGCCGTCACCCTGGGTCTGCCTGCCATTGCGATTGCCGATGACAACTCGGTCGCCGGGATCGTCCGCGCCCATACTCAAGCACGCGAGATCACCCGCAAGGTCCGCGAACGGCTGGCGTGGGAGGCGCAGAACACATCCATCGGTCCACCCTGCCCCGATCACATCCCCAAGCCGCCCTCCTATCCCATCCACGCGGTTCCCCGCCTGATCCCGGCGGCGCGGCTGATCTTCACCGATGCGCCCACTGTCACCGCCTTACCCCTGAACCGACAGGGCTGGGCCAACCTGTGCCGCATCCTGTCCAGGGGTCGCCTGCGCGCCGAGAAAGGCGATTGCATCCTGCACCTGTCTGACCTGCTCGAATTTTCCGATGGCCTCCACCTGCTGCTGTGGCCACAGACAGCGGGCTCTCCAGGCGGCGCGGGCGCGTGGCGGACACAGGTGCAGCAGCTGACGCGCCGCTTTGCCGGGCGGATGCATCTGTTGATGCACCCTCGGTATGATGGCGCCGATGGTTCGTATTTCTCTTTATTAGAGATTGAGGCAAAACAGCTTGGCATCCTCACGCTCGCCAGCGCGACACCGCTGATGCACCACGGCACCCGCCGCAAACTGGGCGATGTGCTGACCGCCATCCGCCTGCGCCGCAAAGTGGACGCATTGGGCCGGGACGCTTTGGCCAATGGTGAACAGCGCCTGCGCTCCGAGGCCGAGATGCTACGCATCTTCAAGGGTCATGAAGGTGCCGTTGCCCGCGCCCATGTGCTCAG
>NZ_JBXWQZ010000042.1:0-41573 GCF_059612645.1 Ruegeria sp. YKSF131
CCAAGGTGCGTGGACCTTTATTGAACCCAACATTGAATGGGTCCTGTCCCGTATCGATGCAAAACACACGCGCCCGACCTATGCCGGTCGCGCCACATCGGCCTCGCCCGCAACGGGGCTGGCCAGCCAACACAAAGCCCAACAAGAAGCGCTGGTAAACGAAGCGCTGAGCATTGAAGGAAAGTAAGCGATGACGATTGAAGTTCGTGTTCCCACGCTTGGCGAATCGGTCACCGAAGCCACAGTTGCAACCTGGTTCAAAAAGCCCGGTGATGCGGTCGCCATGGATGAGATGCTGTGTGAGCTGGAGACAGACAAGGTCACCGTCGAGGTTCCTTCACCCGCAGCGGGTGTAATGGGTGAAATCGTGGCAGCCGAAGGCGAAACCGTCGGTGTTGATGCCTTGCTGGCAACGATTGCGGCTGGAGAAGGCGCAGCGCCAGCTGCAGCTCCGGCAGCGGCACCTGCCGCATCGGCCGGGTCGGTTGACGTGATGGTGCCGACACTTGGTGAATCTGTGACAGAAGCAACCGTTTCGACCTGGTTCAAAAAGGTTGGCGACAACGTCGCGCAGGACGAGATGCTGTGCGAATTGGAAACCGATAAAGTCTCGGTTGAAGTTCCCGCACCGACTTCGGGTGTTCTTGCAGAAATCGTTGCTCCAGAAGGTTCGACCGTGGATGCGGCTGCCAAGCTGGCTGTCATCTCCGGAGCAGCCGCTGGTGCAACAGCCGCGCCGGCCCAGGCAGCGGCGGCTGCGCCCGCAGCAACCAGCACAGGAAAAGACATCGCAAACGCGCCGTCAGCCCAGAAGGCAATGGCCGAAGCCGGACTGTCAGCTGATCAGGTCACCGGAACAGGCCGCGACGGTCGCATCATGAAGGAGGACGTGGCCAAAGCCGTTGCAGCAGTTTCGGCCCCGGCACCTGTGGCGGCTGCCCCCACCCCTGTGGCCCAAGCCCCGCGCGCCCCTGTGGCTGCCGAGGACGAGGCACGCGAAGAACGCGTGCGGATGACCCGCCTGCGTCAGACAATCGCCAAGCGTCTGAAAGATGCACAGAACACAGCCGCGATCCTGACCACCTACAACGAGGTGGACATGACCGAGGTCATGGCCCTGCGCAATCAGTACAAGGACCAGTTCGAGAAGAAGCACGGCGTAAGGCTGGGCTTTATGTCCTTCTTCACCAAGGCCTGCTGCCATGCCCTGAAAGAAGTGCCCGAGGTCAATGCCGAGATTGATGGGACCGACATCGTCTACAAGAACTTCGTGCATATGGGCGTCGCCGCCGGTACGCCGCAGGGTCTGGTCGTGCCTGTCATCCGCGATGCGGACAGCATGTCCTTTGCCGCGATCGAAAAAGCCATCGCCGAAAAGGGCAAGCGCGCCCGTGACGGCAAGCTGAGCATGGCTGAGATGCAGGGTGGCACCTTCACCATCTCGAATGGTGGTGTCTATGGCTCGCTGATGTCCTCGCCGATCCTGAACCCCCCGCAGTCGGGTATTCTGGGCATGCACAAGATCCAGGACCGTCCGATGGTCATCAATGGTGAGATCAAGATCCGCCCGATGATGTATCTGGCCCTGTCCTATGACCACCGGATCGTCGATGGCAAAGGTGCCGTGACCTTCCTCGTCCGTGTGAAAGAGGCGCTGGAAGACCCGCGCCGCCTGCTGATGGACCTGTAAGCATGGCAACGCATGTCCTCTGGCAGGCCGATGTGGCCGATTTCAATGCTTGGCTGAAAGTGTTCCGCGAGGACAAACCGATGCGCAAGGCCGCGGGTATCCGCGACCTTCATGTCTGGCGCGACCCCGACCAAAAGGACCACGCCATCGCGATGTTCGAGGTTACAAACCTGGACAAGGCCAAAGCCTTCTTTGGTTCCGAAGAATTGGCGATGCATCACGAGCGGGGCGGAATTGCCCATATCTCGATCAAGCTGCTGGAACCTGTTTGACAAAGACTATTTCCGACCCGCCAAATCGGGCCGGGGAAGCGCCGGATCGTCCGGTCGATTTAGGAGAATGTAATGGCAAATTATGACGTCATCGTAATCGGCGCCGGACCCGGCGGCTATGTCTGCGCGATCCGCTGCGCTCAACTGGGTTTGAAAACCGCCGTGGTCGAAGGGCGCGAAACACTGGGTGGCACTTGCCTGAACGTGGGCTGCATTCCCTCTAAGGCGCTGCTACATGCCAGCCATCAGCTGCACGAGGCCGAGCATAACTTTGCCAAGATGGGCCTGAAGGGCAAAGCGCCTTCGGTCGATTGGAAGCAGATGCAGGCCTACAAGGACGAAGTCATCGACGGCAACACCAAGGGCATCGAATTCCTGTTCAAAAAGAACAAGATCGACTGGCTGAAAGGTTGGGGATCAATCCCTGCCGAAGGTCAGGTAAAAGTGGGTGATGAAGTCCACGTGACCAAGAACATTATCATCGCATCCGGGTCGGAACCATCTTCCCTGCCCGGTGTTGAAGTTGATGAGAAAGTTGTCGTGACCTCGACCGGTGCTTTGTCACTGAACAAGATCCCGAAGAAAATGGTTGTGATCGGCGCGGGTGTGATCGGTCTGGAGCTGGGATCGGTTTACAGCCGCCTGGGCGCTGAAGTTACCGTGATCGAGTTCCTCAAGGAGATCACGCCGGGCATGGACCCAGAGGTGCAAAAAACCTTCCAGCGCATTCTCAAGAAACAGGGCCTGACATTTGTCATGGGCGCGGCGGTGCAGAAAACCGAAGCGACCAAGACCAAGGCCAAAGTTACTTACAAGCTGCTCAAAGACGACAGTGAACATGTGATCGACGCCGACACTGTGCTGGTTGCCACAGGCCGCAAACCCTATTCGGATGGTCTGGGACTGGACGCTCTGGGCATCGAGATGACACCGCGTGGTCAGATCAAGGTTGGTGCCGACTGGCAGACCAACGTGCCGGGCATCTATGCAATTGGCGACGTGACCGAAGGCCCGATGCTGGCGCACAAGGCCGAAGACGAAGGCATGGCCGCAGCCGAGCAGGTTGCAGGCAAGCACGGTCATGTCAACTATGGCGTGATTCCGGGCGTGATCTACACCTGGCCCGAAGTCGCCAATGTCGGTGAAACCGAAGCGACGCTCAAAGAACAGGGTCGTGCCTATAAGGTCGGCAAGTTCATGTTTATGGGCAATGGGCGTGCCAAGGCGAATTTTGCGGCAGACGGGTTCGTCAAGATTCTGGCCGACAAGGAAACCGATCGCATCCTGGGTGCCCATATCATCGGCCCCGGCGCGGGCGATCTGATCCACGAAGTTTGTGTGGCAATGGAATTCGGTGCTTCTGCCGAGGATCTGGCGCTCACCTGCCACGCGCATCCGACGTATTCAGAAGCGGTGCGCGAGGCTGCCCTGGCCTGCGGAGACGGCCCGATCCACAGCTAACACCCCTGACCCCGGCGGCGATCAGCTTGCCGGGGTCAGCCATGCATCCAGATATGTTTCCAGTCTGTCTGTGAACGTTGTCGCTGAATGCAGCGCGCAATATTGTAAGGACATGGCCTGAATGGCAAAGGCCTGCACGCCTTCTGCCAACAGCTCAGATGGTACATCCTTGCGCACCTCTGCGGTTTCAAGCCACATCATCACGACCCGAAAATATCGTTCAAAACAATAGGCAATCGGCCCAATATCTGCGATAGCCGTTGCCCCCGAGTATCTGATCAACAGATCGAACACGTACCGTTCGGACGTCATGAATTCGTGGACCGGTTCCAGCGAAGCGATGATCTCTGGTACCGTTTTGGGTGGAGTTCCGGATTGGGCCAGATCCAGACACGCATTCAGCTTGTCCGCTATCAAGATTTCCATCAGCGCGTCCTTGTCGCGGAAATGCGCAAAGAAGGTCCCCTTGGCAACACCCGCGGCCTTTACAACTTCATCCACCCGCAAAGCTTCATATCCGCCGTGTCGGATAACCTCTTCCGCAGCTGAGAGAAGCTTGGCGCGGGTCTTGATGGTACGTTTCTGGATCGTTTTTTGCATAACGCCCAATCGCACATTTTTTGACCGTGGTCAAATTTTATATTGACCGTGGTCATTTTTTGATTCTATAAACTGACCACGGTCATTTTTAGGAGAACTACAATGCACCCCAAGAAAATCCTCATCCTCGATGGACATCCTGCAGAAAGCAGCTTGTCACGCACATTCGCAGAAACCTATGGCGAGGCAGCCCGCAAAAACGGACATGACGTCCGGATAGTCCATCTGAGCGACCTACAGTTCGATTTTGATTTCGGTCAGGGCAACTATCACGACTTCAAGCCGCTTGAACCGGTTCTGGAACACGTGTTGCAGGACTTCGAATGGAGCGATCATTTGGTCCTGACCACACCTATGTGGTGGGGCGGGCTGCCTGCAAAACTCAAAGGATTGATTGACCGGATGTTCATACCTGGACGGACATTCGACACCCGCAACACGACGATGGCCGGCCTGCCAGCCCCGATGCTGACCGGACGCACCGCGCGCGTTATCCTGACCTCAGATACGCCCGGCTGGTTCATGCGTCTGATGTACAGGCAAGCGCTTATTCGGCAGGTTCGCGGCCAGATCCTCGGGTTTGTTGGCTTCAAACCAACGCGGTTTACGTACTTTTCAGGCGCAAGCTATCCCAAACCGGGCAGCGTTGATCGCTGGATCAAAAAGGTGTCCAGAATCGGAGCCGCCGCAGCTTGACTGAACAGCCGTCCGTTACCTACCACATTGTTTTGGCGGCGCGTGCAGCCCAGTCTTTGTCATATTGCGCGCCGCCCTCTTCACCTTCTGACGCCTCGGACAGAAGCTGCCCAATCGTCGGAAGGTCCTTGCTTTCGTCGCCACAAGTCCAAGTTCGGGCGCGTATCAGTGCACGCGCGCACTGGCTGTAAATTTCATCAATCTGCACAACGATAACCGTCGCCGGAACCTTGCCAGCCTTTTCGAACTGGTTGCGCAATGCCGCGTCTGCGGTCAATCGGGCCGTTCCGTTCACCCGAACGACATTGTCAGAGCCCGGCACAAAGAACATCAGCGAAACGCGCGGGTCCCGAACGATGTTACGCAAGCTGTCCAGGCGGTTGTTTCCCCGCCAGTCAGGCAGCGCCAGTGTTTTTTGGTTCAATTCGCGCACAACAGCACCATCGTCCCCGCGTGGGCTTCCGTCCACCCCCTCGGGACCAACTGTACTGAGAATGCAAAGACGCGAGGCTTCAATCCACTTGCGATAGAGCGGAGTTAAGTGTCGAACGACCTTTCGTAACGAAGCAGCACCTGGCGTTCCGTACAACGCCTCGAGAGCTTCTACTTTTTCAATGAATTCCATCAGGATCAAACCCCACTTCGCGCATCAACTCGTTCGAGCGTGTTTCAATCACTTTCTCCAACCGCGCGAGGAACTCATCGCGGGCAACACCCGGTTTGATCGGCTCCAGAAAATCTACAATGGCAAGGCCGGGTTTACGCAAAACGCCTGTGCGGGGCCAGAACACGCCAGCATTCGTCGCAACCGGAACGCACGGAAAACCAAGGCCTTCATACAGAATCGCCGTACCAACCTTGTAGGGTTTCTTTGCGCCCGGCGCCACACGCGTGCCCTGCGGATAGATTACCAGCTGTCCAGGTTCAGAAAACTCTTTTGAGACGTCCTTGACCATTTTTGCCACAGCCGCACCGCGCTTGCCTCGATTGACCGGGATACAGCCAAGGCGTCGCGCATACATGCCAATAACGGGTGTGAACAACAGCTCGCGCTTCATGATAAACTTGCCGTGCGGAATGGCGTCGAAAATCATGATGATATCAAGAAACGACTGATGTTTGGCCCCGATGACCACTTCATTCGTCGGGGCATTGCCCCGCACCTCGCAACGGATACCAACCATCCACCGGGCCAGCCACATGGTGCTTTTGGCGTAGGTTTTACACGCTTTCAGCGCACCGTTTCTGGAAAACAGCGCATAAGGCAGAAACGCGATGCCAAGGACCAGCATCCAGGCATAGATTACAATCATGAAGATGAGGGAACGAACCCACTGAATTGCCATCAACATCAGGAAAGCTCCTTCAACTTGCGTCGGGCTGCGGCCCATGTGGCAACAAAGGCAACGGCTGCCCCAAGGACGGGGATAAGAACCGGCAACACCCAGTCTTTACCCTGAAATCCAACTCCGGTCAGAAATCCACCCGCATCCGAAGCTTCGGGCAAAAGCAAGACACCTGTCATTCCCAGAAGGGTCCCAACCGAGGCGCCGAAAAACGCGCGATAGGTAAACCGCCGTACAAAAGCACCTGCGATGAAACCATCCTGCGCGCCAACCAATCGCAGAACTTCGATAATCTGCGCATTGGCCGCGAGTGATGCGTTGGCCGCAAGAGTGATCATCGCAGCGGTCGCGCCACCGATCAGCAGGATTGATATCCACCCCAGACGACGCAGGGACATCGCAGCATCGACCAGCGGTTCGCGCCATCGCGTGTGATCATCAAGAACCGCGCCGGGCACCTCGGCCCCCAATCGCAATCGCAGTCCGATTGCATCCAGCCCCGGTTCACCCTCGATGATCTCTATCAGCTGCGGGATTGGCAAAGTATCCAACGGCAGGTCCGGCCCGAACCAAGGTGACAGCAACGCGGCTTGTTCATCTGCGCTAAGCGCACGGGCAGACGCGACACCGGGTGTCTGGCTGAGGACGGTCAATGCCGCTTCTGTTTGGGCAGCAAGCTGCTCGGCCGGTGCATTGATGCGTAAGGTTACGGCGCCCGCCAGTTCCGAAGCCCACCGATCCGCGATGCGGCCAGAGGCGAGGGACAAAGCCAAAGCGAAAACAGCAAGAAATGCCATGGCACCAGCGACAAACAGGGTCAGGTGGGCGGTGTAGCCGGTTGGCGGAACAACGCGGTCAGCACGGGTATCGCCGCGCAGCAGGTTTCGGATATCAGCCCCAGTCACAGGTCTGCCCCCGCCAGATGCAGCTTTCGCTGCGAAATCCGCAAAACACGCGCCTGAACATGGCTTTTTGCAGCTCGGATCAGGCTCAGGTCATGGGTGGCAATCAGAACGGTCTTTCCCATGCGGTTCAGCTCAACCAGCAGGTGCAGCAAACGTTGCGACATCTCCCAATCGATATTGCCCGTGGGTTCATCCGCCAATATGACATCGGGCGACAGGATGACGGCACGCGCCAGAGCTGCTCGTTGACGTTCACCGCCGGATAATTCCGGTGGCCGTGCTTCGAGACGTGCACCAAGCCCCACCCAGCTAAGCAGTTCGGTCAGATTGTCTTGCCCGGACGATTCCCCGCGCCCGGACACCATCAGTGGCAAGGCGACATTTTCAGCAAGCGTCATATGGTCAAGAAACTGGCAATCCTGATGCACAACGCCGACACGGCGGCGCAGCACGGCCAGCTGATCCCGATCAAGGGTCGAGACGTCCTGATCAAACACGCTAAGACGCCCTGAGGTCGGCAACAGCGCCCCGTAACACAACTTGAGCAATGTCGTCTTGCCCGCCCCCGACGGCCCGGTCAGAAAATGGAACGACCCTGGCTGTAATTGAACCGAGACATCGCTCAGCAACTCGCCGCCACCGTAGGTATAGCTGACATTTTCCAGCTCGATCACACGTGCCCCCAATATTTTGCCGCTCTTCTTGCCCGAGCAGGGCGACGGTTTCAATGGCTCTACCGAGTCCAATTGGTGACACTTGACCTATGAAACCGAAAACGCCCTTTGCTGTTGGGTCTTAACGGAATATCATCCCTGAAAAAACTATTATCGGCCCTTCACCCGGTCGAGGAGGCAGTATGCGTCTTACATGTCCGAATTGCACTGCGCAGTACGAAGTTCCTGACGAGGTCATCCCCGAGGAAGGCCGCGACGTGCAGTGTTCGAACTGCGATCAAACCTGGTTTCAGGCCAAGCATCCATCCGAGCCGACGGTTGAACCGAACGCGCCCGAGGACAAGCCTGTTGTGGCAGATACACCTGACACCGAGGTCGAGGCCCAGAAGGACGCCGAGCCCGCAGAAAAAACAGCGCCAGAGGTTGAAAAACCTGCTGCATCCACAGGAAATGTTGCCCCATCAGTCGCCAGTATCCTGAAAGAAGAAGCCGCACGAGAAGCAGAGTTGCGCGCGCAGGAAGGCGGCGGCCTGGAAAGCCAGCCCGATCTGGGCCTAGAAGCCCCACCAGAGCCAAAGGTCAGGCCCAAACGCCCTGCAACTTCGGAAACCGCCGTTGATGCCGGGCAAAAGGATGCACTGCCGGATGTCGATGCCATCAACTCGAGCATGCGGTCCGACCCCGCAGAAGATGTGGCGCAGGCGCCCCGCAAGTCCGGTGGGTTCTTGCGTGGTTTTGCGCTGATGCTGATCATCGGCGTGGTTCTGTACCTGATCTACGGGAATGCCCGCCAAATCAGCGAGGCTGTACCGCAGGCCGATCCGCTGCTCAGCTCATATGTGTCGCTGGTGGATCAGGCGCGAATCTGGCTCGAAACTCAGGCAGGATCTGGAGCGCAGAACTGAGAGCTAGAACCGCTCCAGCAACCGCTTGAGGTATTCCAACTCGATCTGGGGACGGTCTGTTTCACCGGTCCGGCGACGGATTTCATCCAGCAACTCGCGGGCCCGGCGATAGACATCTTCGCCTTGCAACAGGTTCTCGTCGGTTGAAATCGAACCCGCAGCACCCGGGTTTCGGCCCAGCGGATCGCGGTTGTTGGCCTGCATGTCGCCGTCTTGTGTTCCCTGCCCCGGTTGGTTCTGCTGTTCCTGCGCCATAGCTTCACCCAGCGACCGCATCCCTTCGCGCAACGCTTCCATCGCTTCGGACTGACGGTCGATAGCTTCGGCGAGATCATCGCCACGCAGGGCCTGCTCGGCCTCGTCCATGGCACGCCCGGCCCGATCCAGCGCTTCGCGGGCGGCGTCACCTTCGGGTGTGCCGACACCGGGCAGTCCTTGTTGCTGGCGACCCAGCTCGTCTCTCAACGCTTGCTGTCGGTCGGCGAGCGAACCTTGCCCCTGCTCACCGTCTCCGGCCTGATCCGAACCTTCACCCTGTCCGCCCTGCCCTTCGTGGCTTTGCCCCCGACCTTGACCACCGTTGCGACCTTCGTTCCCTTGGCTTTCACCTGATTGCGCGCCGGGGTTGAACTGTTCCTGCAAATCACGAAAGGCCTGATCGCTAAGACCCTGCTGTTCGCGCAGGGTTTCGGCGAGACCTTCCATGGCCTGCTGGCCTTCAGATTGCTGCCCTTGGCCCTGACCCTGAGTTACACGCATGTTCTCCATCATCTGCTGGAATTCTTCCAGCGCCTGCTGAGCTTCGGCCATGCGACCTTGTTCCATCAGTTCCTGAATACGGTCCATCATGCGTTGCAGGTCATCCTGCGTCATTTGCAAAGATTCACCATTCTGGCCGGGCTGACGCTCGCCGTCTTCACCATTTTGCTGTGCCAGCCGTTGTAATTGCTGCAGGTAATCCTGCGTCGCCTCGCGCAATTCCTGCATCAACTCCGCTATTTCTTCATTGCTGGCCCCGTTCTTCATCGCTTCGGTCAGACGTTCCTGCGCGCGGCGCATTCGTTCCAATGCATCCGCCAGCGTCCCGTCCTCGATCAGTACGGCAAGGTCCCACAGGGCCTGTGCAATCTCCTCTTGTTGTTTGGGTTTCAACCCGTATCGATGAAAAGTTTCCAATCGCCGCAGAACAACCCGCAGACGCAGATAGGCTGTGTCAGAACGAAACAGTTCCTCAGGGCGGTGCGACACAGCCCTCAGGACTTGCGAGACACGAGGCGCATTGGAACGCGACCAAAGCAAGTCGCGCCTTTGCTCAATCACGGCTGCCGCCAGCGGATCAAAGAAGCGCCGTGCTGGCAATGCCGTCGCATAGGGATCCGAAGACGTTTGCTGATCCGCTGCATCTGTTGCCCTCAAGGTAATCCTGACCGGCAGATGCGCCCACGGATGTTGCGAGAAATCCTCGATCAGGTCTTCGGTGAAATCTGCGCGGTCACCGGTGATCGGCATGGGTAATTCGATTTCGATCACCTCGCGCGGCTCTGGCTCGACCGCCAGTCCGTACCGACGGTCAATCGCCGCCTGATCCAACTCGATCCGGGCCAAGCCCGAAACCACGCCGTAATCATCGCTGGCGGAAAATGGCAGCTTCATCTGCCCGCCCGCTTCAGACTCGGCGGTTCCGGAAACCGCGATCTTCGGAGCCGCGTCATCAATGACCAGCACCGACCAGTCCTGCCCCGCCGGTCCATCTATGCGCAACTGACCCGAGCGTTCGGCGACAAACTCCAGTTCCGGGTCTGTTGCCGCCTCGGTTCCGCTGGCAGAACTGCTCTCGGTCAGACTATGTGCGCCGACCTCACCGTACAGTCTCAAGGTGATGCGACTGCCCTTGGGAACAGAAAGCGCCGCCCCCGTTTGGTCGGCAAGATATAAGGTCGGCAAACCTGTGTATCTGGGGGGTTCCACCCATCCTTCCCAAGTTGGACCCTGTCCAGCCACGGCCGTGCCCGGGGTCATGTCCGCCACTGAACCCACACGCCACAACGATCCAAAGATCAGCGCCACAACAAATGCCAGCAGAGCGGCATAGCGCAACGCATACGGGTCGCGCGACGCAAGCCGAAGATCTGGTTTCACAGCCTCAGCAGTGGCCGCACGCTGTGCCATGCGGGCTTTGTGCGCCTGCCACAAGGCAACCGAGTCCCCATCGTTGGCACCGATTGCCTGATCATCGAGCAAAGCCTGAATCGGTCGACCGGGCAGAGCCTCATCCAGCCGCGCCAGCGCATCAGCGCGGGACGGCAGTTTGAATTTCGTGACACCCCGGACAGATGCTGCACCAAAAGATATCAACGACAGCGCACCAGCACCCCAGACAATTTCAACGGGCAGATGATCCTGCAACCCCAGCATCAGAGCGGCGAGCAAAGCCAGAACAATCGAGAACGCAGGCCAGAACGCGCGCAGCACCTGTTCAGCCACCATACCGAGATGGGTTAGCCACAGGGACAGGCGCGGAATGGGCAGGTTCGTTCTGTTGGTCAAGACGGGCCTCCGGGACGGGCCCGCGCGGTTATCGCGTCAAAGCCACGATGGTATGGTATCGCGGTTTATGATTTCGTCAAAGCTTGGCCGTTCACGAATGACTGCAAATTGATCGCCATTCACCAGAACTTCGGGGATCAACGGGCGGGTGTTGTATTCGCTGGACATCACCGCACCGTATGCACCCGCGCTGCGAAATGCGACCAGATCACCCGATTTCAGCGGCGGCATATTGCGCTGCTTGGCAAAGGTATCCCCGGATTCGCAGACCGGACCGACAATGTCGTAAGGGCGCTGTTCCACACCGGCGACAGGTTCCTGCACCGAAACGATATCGTGGTAAGCTTCGTACATTGCGGGGCGGATTAGGTCGTTCATCGCCCCATCAAGGATCAAAAAGTCGCGACCTTCGCCTGATTTCACATAGATCACCTTGCTGACCATGATCCCGGCGTTGCCCGCGATCAGGCGTCCGGGCTCAATCTCGATCTCACAGCCCAGATGGCTCAGTGTTTTCTTGACCAGCGCACCATATTCAATCGGCAATGGGGGTGCGTTGTTCGACCGGGTGTAAGGAATGCCCAGACCGCCACCCAGATCAAGACGCCGAATGTTGTGACCTTCAGAGCGGAGTCGTTCGGTTAGCTCGGCCACCTTTGTGTAGGCCAGCTCATACGGTTCAAGTTCGGTCAGTTGCGAGCCAATATGAACGTCGATGCCGATCACCTCCAGCCCCGGCAGGCTGGCGGCGTGGGCGTAAACTTCCGAGGCACGGGCAATCGGAATGCCAAACTTGTTCTCAGACTTGCCGGTGGCAATCTTAGCGTGCGTCCTGGCATCGACATCCGGGTTCACCCTGACGGTGATCGGCGCGATTACGCCAAGCTCAAGCGCAATGGCGTTGATCACTTCCATCTCGGGCTCGGACTCGACGTTGAACTGGCGAATGCCACCGCTCAGCGCTATGCGTATCTCGTCCGCTGTTTTCCCCACACCTGAGAACACGATTTTGTCACCGGGAACACCAGCCGCCTTCGCCCGCAGATATTCTCCGCCCGAGACCACGTCCATCCCAGCGCCTGCTTGGGCCAATGTCTTAAGGATCGCCTGATTGCTGGCCGCTTTCATCGCGTAGCAGATCAGGTGATCGGTGCCGTCCAACGCGTCATCGAACAGTTTGAAATGCCGCAACAATGTAGCCGTGGAATAGACGTAGAACGGTGTTCCAACCGCGGCTGCAATTTCGGAGACGGGGACATCCTCGGCGTAAAGCGCGCCGTCGCGGTACAAAAAGTGATCCATGCTTGCGCGCTTAGACCATAAAAGGACTTCGGATCAATGGATTCCGTATCCTTGGTCGCGGTTTAGTTTTGAGTTGAAACACCAACTCGGCCATAGCCCGAGATAGAAATGCCGGTGCCCGATTGTTTTGGTTCGGCCGCAGGTTCCGGGCGTCGCGCTGACGAAGGCTCACAGGCCGCCAAAACCGCAAGTGCACAAACCAGTCCCAGAATTCTCATCTCAATACCATTCCTTTGTGTGACAGGTTATCGATACGCGCGCGCAACATGAGGTGTCAGGACCGGAGGCGCAACACGCAAAGGGGTCAGAATCCAAGATAAATGCCCAGCGGCCCGCGACTTAGCCCGACACCTCCGCCGACATACGCACCGCTTGATCCAACCCCGATTGTGGCACTGACCGTGGGCTGAGGGGCAGTTGGTTGGTCAGGCTCGCCATCAGCCCCGCACCCGGCCAGTACCAGGCCGGAAACCGTAATCAGGATCGCACGTAGCGCGGTCGTCATACCATTGCCTTCCATCGTTCGATCTGGACCCGCACCTGATCGGGGGCGGTACCGCCGTAGGACTGGCGCGAGTTTACCGAATTGTCGACGCCAAGGACAGAGTAGACGTCATCCGAAATTTCACCATGGACCGATTGCATATCGTCCAGTGTCAGGTCGGGCAGGTCACAACCCATACCCTCGGCCATGGCCACCAGTGATCCGGTGACGTGATGCGCATCCCGGAACGGCAGGCCCAGCACGCGTACCAGCCAGTCGGCCAGATCCGTCGCGGTCGAGAAACCCGAGCCGGCGGCGGCGGCAAGGCTGTCGTGGTTGGCGGTCATGTCCTTGACCATCCCTTCCATCGCCGCCAGCGCCAGCATCCAGTTGTCGGCGGCGTCAAAGACCTGTTCCTTATCTTCCTGCATGTCCTTTGAATAGGCCAGCGGCAGGCCCTTCATCACCATCATCAGCGCGGTGTTGGCCCCATAGATGCGCCCAACCTTGGCGCGGATCAGTTCAGCTGCATCCGGGTTCTTTTTCTGCGGCATGATCGACGAGCCGGTCGAAAACCGGTCGGACAGGGACACGAAACGGAACTGGGCCGAAGACCAGATCACCAATTCCTCGGCAAAACGCGACAGGTGCAAGGCGCAGATCGAGGCGGTCGACAGGAATTCCAATGCAAAATCGCGGTCGCTGACGGCATCCAGCGAGTTGGCGGCGGGGCGATCAAAGCCCAACGCCCGCGCTGTCATATGGCGGTCGATGGGGAAGGATGTGCCTGCCAGCGCGGCAGCCCCCAACGGGGATTCGTTCATTCGGGCACGGGCGTCGCGGACTCGGCTCAGGTCGCGGCCAAACATCTCGACATAGGCCATCATGTGATGCCCCCAAGTTACGGGTTGCGCAGTTTGCAGATGGGTAAAGCCCGGCATGACCCAATCGGCGCCTGCTTCGGCCTGCGCCAAAAGCGCGCGGATCAGGGCCAGAATACCGGACTCCGCCGCATCAAACTGATCCCGGACCCACAGTTTGAAATCCGTCGCCACCTGATCGTTACGCGAACGCCCTGTGTGCAAACGGCCTGCCGGCTCGCCAATGATCTCTTTCAGCCGCGCCTCGACATTCATGTGGATGTCTTCCAGCGCGGTCGAAAACTGAAACGTGCCGCTCTGGATTTCTGACAAAACGGTGAGCAGCCCTTCCCGAATGGCCTGCGCATCACTATCACTTATGACGCCTGTGGCAGCCAACATGGCCGCATGGGCGCGCGAGCCTGCGATGTCCTGGGCTGCCATCCGCTGATCGAACCCGATCGAGGCATTGATCGCCTCCATGATCGCGTCTGGACCGGCGGCAAAGCGGCCGCCCCACATCTGGTTCGAGGATTGATCGGTCATGTAAGAAAACCCGGAGTTGATATGCGCCTAATTCGTTTGATCCCCCTTTATATGGCCCTTGCGCTGGGTGCAAACGCCGCTTTTGCGACCGATGCAGAAACGCTGGCTCCTCTGCGGGAAGACAGCCTGAAACGTCTGATCCTGCACGAGGAGCCCAAACCGGCAAAAGTGATCGAGTTTCAGCGGGAAGATGACGGGGGTGTCGGCACGCTGGCCGATTATGAGGGTAAGTATGTTCTGCTGAACTTCTGGGCCACCTGGTGTGCCCCCTGCCGCAAAGAAATGCCGCAGATCGCCGAATTGCAGGACGAGTTTGGGGGTGACAAGTTTCAGGTCCTGACCCTTGCCACAGGCCGCAACTCACCAGCAGGGATCAAGAAGTTCTTTGAAGAGAATGGCATCTCCAACCTGCCGCGTCATCAGGACCTCAGCTCGGCTGCCGCGCGCGAGTTTGGCATCATCGCGTTGCCCATCACGGTCATTCTGAATCCCGAAGGTCAGGAAATCGCGCGGCTGATCGGTGATGCTGAATGGAACTCGGATAGCGCGAAGGCGATTATCTCGACGCTTGTTGGCGCAGAAAACTGAGGAAATAGCCTTAATATCAGCAAATCTTGATTTCCTCCGGGCATTCAACTCGGAGGATTTTTGATGAATTCTATTGCAGGAGTTGCCGCGATGGCGGGTGTTTTTTGGATGGCCACCGATGCTGCTACCACCAAAGATGTACGCAAGAGAGGCAAGGGAGATCAAGTAACCTACATGATCTCCGACTAGTATTCCTGCTTGTCGGATGGCTGCGATCAAAGCCTTGGTTTTGGAACACAGCTGACGCGACGCCACCTTTGACAGTGTTTCGACTCCTTTGCACTCTGCGCTAAGGAGGACGGAATGCCGCTGGAAATTCTATTGGTGTTGGTCGTTGGGGGCATAGCCGGGATTACGCTGTTGCTGCATCTGACAGGCAAGTCGCGGTTGCATGTGCTGACGCCGGACACGGCGCCACGCCAGTGGCTCCGGCATTTTCCCGATGACACGGTGATCGGCGTGACAATCGCCCATGACGGTCACGCGGCGCTGGTGCGGACACAGAATGGGGCCGGGTTGATCTGGTCCTTCGGGGCCGACACCGTTGCGCGGCAACTCCAGGATTTCGACTGGCTTGAGACTGCCAATGGCATCGAAGTTCGGTTTCACGACTTCAGCACCCCACGCGCGACCCTTCACCTTGACCAGACCGAACGCCAACACTGGCAACACTTGATGAGGCCCGCATGACAGACCAGGTAAGCTTCCCCGATGCGGTGCAATGGGCCGTCCCGTTTTTCATCGCTGCTATTCTGGCAGAATTCCTGTGGATCGCAGTCAAAGGCAAAGGCGGTCGGTATGAAACGCGCGATGCGGTGACCTCGCTGATCATGGGGGCCGGGAACATCGCGTCGGGCTTTTTGCTGGGCTTTATCGCCTATGCGTTTTTCATGTGGCTTTGGCAGATCACTCCTCTGGATCTTGGCACGTCAATTCCCGTTATCATTCTGTGCTTTGTTCTGGATGATCTTCGCTATTACTGGGTACATCGTTTTGGGCATCGCATTCGCTGGGTCTGGGCCAGCCATGTCAACCACCACAGCTCGCAGCACTACAATCTGACCACAGCGCTGCGGCAAACTTGGACCTATACCTTTACGTTCATGATGGTCGTTCGCGCGCCGCTGATCCTGCTGGGTTTCCATCCGGCCATGGTTCTGTTCGTTGGCGGATTGAACCTGATCTATCAGTTCTGGATTCACACCGAGGCCATCGGCAAGATGCCCCGATGGTTTGAGGCGGTCATGAATACCCCCAGCCATCATCGCGCGCATCATGGCCGAAACGCACGGTATCTGGATTGCAATTACGCCGGAGTTTTCATCATCTGGGACAAGATGTTCGGGACATTTGTGCCTGAACAGGAAAACGACCGGGTCGATTACGGGCTGGTTCACAATATCGGCACCTTCAACCCTTTGCGCGTTGCGTTTCACGAATGGGTCGGCATCTGGCACGACGCCACGCAGCCCGGCCTGACACTGCGGCAACGTCTGGCCTATTGTTTCGCACCGCCGGGTTACAGCCACGACGGCAGCCGCGACAACTCGGAACAGATAAAAGCTAAGCACCTGGCTCGCCACCCCGAGGACCGGGGAACGCCCGGATTTGAGCAGGTCGACAAGATCCTGCCGAAAGGACAGGCGGAACAGGCCTGACACAGCTGTCAGGCCCCACTACGACTTGAACTCCAGCCTTTGCACGCCATATCGGTCATTGAATGTGGCGCATAGTTGAGCGAGGGGCGGCATGAAACGTTTGGCAACCATTTCGACCTTCGTCGGGTTATTTGGCCTGTTGCTGGCCATGCTTGCCGCGCTCGGCAGCTTTGTTGGCACGCTGATCGCACTGGGTTTTGTCCTGATGATTCTGGGTGCGACAGGAGCCCTTCTTGGAGCCGCGGTATCACTGGCCCGTGCCGGACATTCCGCGCGCTGAAACCGCATTAAGCAACTTCTTCTGACGCTTTAACCGCAGATTCATCTGTTTGCCCCGAAACTGTGTCAAAACACCTGTTTCGGACACAAGAGAATCTGCGCCTATGGGAAACAAAAAGCTCGCCAATCTTCCCGAAGGGTTGGACACCCCTTTGAATGCAGCAGTGTCAACACGGGATCGTTCGGTGGTTCAGATGGCAACCGATGCTGTGAAGCACAAGCAATGTCGGTTGGCCTTTCAGCCAGTTGTTCAGGCGCACCCGCCGCATGGCATCGCGTTTTATGAAGGGTTCATTCGCGTGATGGATGAAACAGGGCGTGTTATACCCGCCCGCGAATTCATGCCGCAGGTTGAAAACACCCCGATCGGACGTGATCTCGACTGCGTCGCGTTGGAACTTGGTCTGCGCACGTTGGTGAAGAACCCCCAGATCCGCCTGTCGATCAACATGTCCGCCCGCTCGATCGGTTATTCCAACTGGTCCAGTATACTGGACCGGTTTCTGAAACGGGACCCGCAGCTGGGCGAACGGCTGATCCTAGAAATCTCCGAAAGCTCTTCCATGCAGGTGCCTGAATTGGTGGTCGACTTCATGGACCGCCTTCAGGATCGCGGCATCGCCTTTGCGCTGGACGACTTTGGTGCCAGCAACTTCAGTTTCCGCCACTTTCGCGAATTTCTGTTCGACGCCGCAAAGATCGATGGTCAGTTTATCAGGGGTATCAGCGACAGCCCCGACAACCAGGCTTTGGTGCGGGCCTTGATTGCCGTGGCGCGTGAGTTTGAAATTCTGGTCACTGCCGAATCGGTCGAAACACAGAAGGATGCGGCATTTTTGCTTGCAAGTGGCGTGGATTGCATGCAGGGCTTTTTGTTCGGTGCGCCCAGTGTTTCACCCCCGTGGAAGCAGGAAAGAAGTTCAAAAACAGCAAGTTGATCCGTGGGTGATCGACATTTTTCCGCCATTTCCCAAGCTGAGACAAGCTGCCCGTTGCTGCAAGTGCAGCATTACGCTATTGCAGAAGTACTTGAGCGGGGGATAACGGGGCGCTCTTGTTTCGAGAGGGAAACTCTCGGCCTGCGCCGTCAGACATTCCGCCAGATAATGACGGTAAAGGACTGATCATATGACCAACGTAGTAATCGCATCCGCCGCACGAACAGGTGTTGGCAGCTTTAGTGGTTCGTTTGCGAACACCCCCGCACATGATCTGGGCGCGGCCGTCCTGCAAGCAGTTGTCGAGCGCGCCGGGATTGAAAAAGGCGAAGTCAGTGAAACCATCATGGGTCAGGTTCTGACTGCGGCTCAGGGCCAGAACCCGGCTCGGCAGGCGCATATCAACGCCGGTTTGCCGCAGGAAAGCGCCGCCTGGGGAATCAACCAGGTTTGTGGCTCGGGCCTGCGTGCCGTCGCATTGGGCGCTCAGCACATCCAGCTGGGCGATGCCGATATCGTCGCCGCTGGTGGCCAAGAGAACATGACCCTGTCACCCCACGCCGCCGCCCTGCGCGCGGGTCACAAGATGGGCGATATGAAGTATATCGACACCATGATCCGCGATGGTCTGTGGGATGCCTTCAACGGCTATCACATGGGTCAGACGGCGGAAAATGTTGCCGAGAAATGGCAGATCAGCCGCGACATGCAGGATGAATTCGCTGTCGCTTCGCAGAACAAGGCCGAGGCGGCGCAAAAAGCTGGCAAGTTTGTCGACGAAATCGTGCCCTTCACCATCAAGACCCGCAAGGGCGACATCGTGATGGACAAGGACGAATACATCCGCCACGGCGCTACAATGGAAGCCATGGCAAAGCTGCGCCCCGCCTTTACCAAGGACGGATCGGTCACAGCTGCAAACGCTTCGGGCCTGAACGACGGCGCCGCCGCGACCCTGTTGATGTCGGCTCAAAACGCAGAAAAGCGCGGAATCGAACCTTTGGCTCGCATCGCGTCCTACGCAACTGCCGGGCTGGACCCGTCGATCATGGGCGTTGGCCCGATCTACGCTTCGCGCAAGGCATTGGAAAAAGCAGGTTGGTCCGTCGACGATCTGGACCTGGTTGAAGCCAACGAAGCCTTTGCGGCGCAAGCCTGCGCAGTGAACAAGGACATGGGCTGGGACCCGTCGATTGTGAACGTGAACGGCGGCGCAATTGCCATCGGCCACCCGATCGGTGCATCAGGTTGCCGCGTTCTGAACACGCTGCTGTTCGAAATGAAGCGCCGCGACGCAAAGAAAGGTCTGGCCACTCTGTGCATCGGCGGCGGCATGGGTGTCGCCCTGTGTGTGGAGCGCGACTAAGTGCGCCAATAACCAAATAGAAAAGGGCGTCCATGGGACGCCCTTTTTTGTTACACTGGGGTCGTACCCCTTAGATGCGACGATATTGCCATCCGAAATAAACACCTTAACGACGAAACAATATTGCGCACAAGCATCTCTCAAAGTAACAGCATTACCAAGGCGACTAAAATTGGAGGAGTCCTAAATGGCACGTACAGCACTCGTTACCGGCGGTTCTCGCGGCATTGGCGCAGCAATTTCCAAGGCGCTCAAAGCCGAAGGATATAACGTTGCGGCCACCTATGCAGGGAATGACGAAGCCGCCGCGAAATTCACCGAAGAGACCGGCATTAAGACCTACAAGTGGAACGTCGCCGATTATGACGAATCCAAAGCAGGTATCGAAAAGGTTGAGGCCGAGGTTGGCCCCATCGATATCGTTGTCGCCAACGCTGGCATCACCCGTGATGCACCTTTCCATAAAATGACACCCGATCAGTGGAAAGACGTGATCGACACCAACCTGACTGGCGTGTTCAACACTGTGCACCCTGTCTGGCCTGGCATGCGCGAGCGCAAGTTTGGCCGTGTCATCGTCATCAGCTCCATCAACGGTCAGAAGGGCCAGTTCGCTCAGGTGAACTATGCTGCGACCAAAGCTGGCGATTTGGGCATCGTGAAATCTCTGGCGCAGGAAGGCGCGCGGGCGGGCATCACGGCCAACGCAATCTGCCCCGGTTATATCGCAACCGAGATGGTGATGGCGGTGCCTGAAAAGGTACGCGAATCGATTATTGGCCAGATCCCTGCCGGTCGTCTGGGCGAGCCTGAAGAGATTGCACGCTGTGTGACCTTCTTGGCCTCGGACGAATCTCAGTTCATCAACGGCTCGACCATCTCGGCCAACGGTGCTCAGTTCTTCGTCTGATCCAGGCTTGTGAACAAAAAAACGGGCCGGCCCCTTTGGACCGGCCCTTTCTGATCCCGTAAGAACGCGCGCGCTGCGATCAGCGGGAACCCAATACCCAATTCCACATCTGCCGGACCACCTTGCCACGCTCTTCATGAGCGCGCAGGATCGCCACTTGGGCGGCGGGATTTGTTGTCATCTCGATCATGGCAGCCGCCTTTCAATTCAGTTTTGCTTGACCTGATGTGAATATGAAGGTCACTTAAAGCCGTGACAAACGAAGTTTCCTGAACCTTCAGTTAAGAATTTCTTGGCTATGAGTGATTATCTGCCCCCACTTACCGCGCTTCGGGCTTTTGATGCCGCGGCCCGGCACATGTCCTTCGCGAAAGCGGCGGAAGAGCTGCACGTGACGCCAGCGGCCCTGTCCTTTCAGATCAAATCGCTTGAGGAGCATCTGGGCCGCCCTCTGTTCCGCCGTCTGAACCGCGCTGTGGAACTGACCGATGCGGGCCGCGCCCTGGCCCCCGGCGCGGCAGAAGGCTTTGCCACCTTGCAAGCCGCGTGGCGTGCCGTACGCAGGCAGGAGGATGGCACCGGACTGACCGTCACCGCAGGTCCGGCGCTGACCGCAAAGTGGCTGGCGCCTCGCCTTTACGAGTTTGCCCGTGCGCATCCGGAAATCGATCTGAAATTCTCGGCCACGTTGCGCAACATGGATCTGGAGCGGGATGATGTAGATGTTGCCATCCGGTTTGGCAATTCCGCCGATGAGGGGCTGTATTCCGTACCTGTAAGAAAGGAGTGGCTGACCCCAGTCATGACCCCGGAGCTGGCGGAACAATTCACCACGCCAGACAGCCTGCGCGACGCACCGTTGATCCACGACGATTCGATCAACTTTCTGACCCCACCCTGCGACTGGCCTGCCTGGTTCCGCGCTGTGGGTATCGATTTCATACCCACTCATGGGGCGTATTTTTCCAACGCAGATCACGCGATTGACGCCGCTGTCGCCGGTGTTGGTGTCGCCCTTGGACGGCGTGCCATGATCCTCAAGGACTTGACCGAAGGTCGGCTGGTTGCCCCCTTCAAGGTCGCGCTGGAAACGCAGGGCCGGTTCCGATTCCTGTGCCTTCCGGGGGCCGAGAAACGTCCTCAGATCGCAGCATTTCGGGATTGGTTCCTGACCGAGATTGAAAAGACCGCACATATTTCGGATGAGTTCGACATTATTCCGATCGAAGAGGTTCCCGGATCATGACCAAAACGCGCGCAACAGCCATCGGTTTTGGGGCCGTACTATTATGGGCTTTGCTGGCGCTTTTGACCGTCGGCTCTGCACCTACACCGCCTTTGCTGCTGAACACGATCTGCTTTTCGATTGGTGGTACACTTGGGTTGATCTGGACAGCCGCAACCGGTGGGTTCAGCGGGTTGAAACAGATCCCCTGGACGACCTACCTGTTCGGTTCATTGGGCCTGTTCGGGTACCACGCATTGTATTTTTCAGCCCTACGCATGGCCCCCGCGGCCGAGGCCGGACTGATTGCCTATCTCTGGCCCCTTCTTATCGTTCTGTTTTCCGGCCTGCTACCGGGCGAGCAGCTTCGCGCTGGTCACTTGATTGGGGCGTGCCTTGGCTTTGCTGGGGCTGCTTTGATCATCACCGGAGGCGGGAGCGCAGGTTTTCAGGCGCAACATCTGCCAGGATACACATTGGCCCTGCTTTGCGCGATGACATGGTCAGGCTATTCAGTTCTGTCACGCAGATTGGGTGATACACCCACCAGTTCGGTTGCGGTCTTTTGTCTGATGGCTGCGTTGGCTTCGGGTCTGCTGCATCTGGCCGTTGAAGACACCGTGCTGCCCGACTCGACACTAGGGTGGGTTTCTGTACTGGCACTTGGCCTTGGGCCCGTTGGGCTGGCCTTTTATGTTTGGGATATCGGGGTGAAGCAGGGTCATATTCAAATGCTCGGGACCTCATCTTACGCGGCCCCGCTATTGTCGACACTTGCTTTGGTGATGGCCGGGATCGCTGCCCCATCCTGGGGGCTGGCGATCGCGGCTTTTCTGATTACCGGCGGGGCCTTGATCGCGGCCCGTTCCAGTTTGAAATCTTAAGCAGACAGTCGCTCGATCTCTTCCTTCAGCTTGAGCTTCTGTTTCTTCAGCTGGGCTATGTGGAGATCATCGATGCCTGGCGAGCGTTGGGCTTGTTCTACTTCTAGACCGAGAGATTCATGCTTTTTCTTCAGTTCTGTCAGATGTGCGCTCACGCTCATTGCGATCCTCCTTTTATACGTGTCTGTATGTCACGTAAGAAGTTGATCACATCGTTTCCACCCTGTCACGCTGCAGACGCACAGAATCTGAAACAAATCCGACAAAATCGGCTGGACATTGCCGGTCGTCGTCAGAACCCGGGCAGGGCAGCGGCCTTCCGAAGCACAGCCGAAACCGCATCCGTATAGCTTTCGCCGTCTTTTTTGTGACGTTCACCCGCGTGCAGAATCAAAGGTGGGTGGAGGCGAAATGCCGCACGCCCTCCTTTGCGGGCGCGCAGAATGATCAGTTCAGCCTCTCGCCCTGTCCGTGGGCTTAGCGGCAACAACTCTACCGATCCCAATCTCCCTTGGCACGCTGCCAGCATGTCGGGCAGTCGATCGGCTTTCTGGATCATGTGCAGGTACCCTTTTTGCGCAAGGCGTCTGGCAGCCACTGCAATCCAGTCGGCCAACTGGGTGTCTTCGCTCAGGGCCACACTTCTTCCAGCATCCTTTGCAGGGCTATGCGCCCCCGCCCGATAATAGGGCGGATTCGCAATGACGTGATCGAACTGGCGCTGCCGAAGCGCCTCGGGCAAAGCGGTCAGGTCAGCTTCGACAACTTCCAGTTCTATCCCGTTGATTTCCGCGTTTCTACGGGCCAATTCCGCATAGGCGGGCTGGAGCTCGATACCTGTCACGTGCAAACCGGGCACTCGTGAGGACAAGCAAAGAATGGCGGCACCGGCACCGCACCCCAGCTCCAACACAGACTGACCTGCCCTGACCGGAACGGATGCGGCAAGCAATACCGGATCGACCCCGGCACGATAACCCGACTGAGGTTGCAGCAACCGGATCCTGCCCCCCAGGAAATCATTGCAGCTGAGTTCACTATCGGAAAACCGGTTCATCGGCCCAGCGGAATTTCATTGTCGCGCATCACACGTTCGGCACGGGTCAGGTCTTCGGCGCGAACCATCAGTCGGCGGGGAAAGATCCCGATCCCACCTTCGAGGATGCTCATATTTACGTCCATCTGAAAGCAGTCTATATCCTCGCCTTCAAGGAGAGCGGATGCAAAGGCCAGGATCGTCGGATCGGTACTGCGCAATAGTTCTTTCATGGGGATGGATGTAAGGGCAAGGCGGGGCGGAAGTCGAGCCTTGTATCAGGAGTGTGATGACCGTCGGCATGATCTCAAAACCGCATGAGCGCCTCGCTGAAATTCTGGCGGGTGAAATGGAGGCTGTGAACACGTTGATCCGCGCCCGGATGGCGTCGGACCATGCCCCACGTATCCCCGAAGTGACCCAGCACCTGGTCGAGGCAGGCGGAAAGCGCCTGCGCCCAATGCTGACATTGGCAGCGGCGCGGCTGTTTCGCTATTCAGGTGAGCACCACGTGCGCCTTGCTGCCACGGTCGAGTTCATCCACACCGCCACCCTTCTGCACGACGACGTTGTGGATGAGAGCGCCCAACGGCGCGGACGCCCGACCGCAAATCTACTTTGGGATAACAAATCCAGCGTGCTGGTCGGTGATTACCTGTTTTCCCGCAGCTTCCAATTGATGGTCGAAACGGGTTCGCTGCGGGTTCTGGATATCTTGGCTAATGCCTCAGCAACCATCGCCGAAGGCGAGGTGCTGCAAATGACCGCGGCAACCGACCTGCGTACAGATGAAAGCGTTTACCTACAGGTCGTGCGCGGCAAGACAGCAGCTTTGTTTTCAGCTGCGACCGAGGTGGGTGGCGTGATCGCCGGTGCATCGGAAGAACAGATCAAAGCTCTGTTCGATTATGGTGACGCATTGGGGATCGCATTCCAGATTGCGGACGACCTGCTGGATTATCAGGGTGACAGCAAGACAACCGGCAAAAATGTGGGCGATGATTTCCGCGAACGAAAGCTGACCCTGCCTGTCATCAAGGCAGTTGCACAGGCCACGCCCGAAGAACGCGCGTTCTGGGAGCGTACGATCGAAAAGGGCCGCCAACAGGAAGGCGATCTGGATCATGCGCTGGGCCTGATGGACAAATACGCAACGCTGGAAGAAACCCGGCAGGACGCATTGGGCTGGGCGAACAAGGCAAAGGCATCTTTGGATGTTCTACCTGATCATGAAATTCGCAGCCTGCTGCGCGAACTGGCCGATTACGTGGTCTCGCGCCTTAGTTAAGCTGCGTCGCGCGGCACCACCAATCAGGATGCGCCGCACCGATCTCATAGGCCGCGAAATGCGCGTCTTTCATTGTGGGGTACAGCGCATAACAGGTCGAGCCGGAGCCCGACATGCGCGTTACAAGGGCACGATTGGTCATGTTCAACTCGTCCAGAACCTGCTCGATCTCAGGTGCAACGCCCATGGCAGGTACCTGCAGGTCATTGCGTTGATCACGCAACCACAGGGCACAGACTTCAGCGTCTACAAAATCTGGGACTAACTCAGGCATCGGCGGATTGTCTCTGGACGACAATGCGTTGAAAACGGCATTTGTCGGCACCGGCACATTCGGGTTGACCAAAAGGGCGGGTAAGTGCGGAAGGTTCACCGCCGCCAAACGATCGCCAATGCCTTGCATTCTGATCGCCCGGCTTTCCAGGCAAACGGGCACATCTGCCCCCAGTGACAACGGCAAGTCAGGCGGGACGTCACATCCCTGCCCTGCCAATGTCCAAAGCGTGGCGGCCGCATCCGATGACCCACCCCCTATACCTGCCCCGTGGGGCAGCGACTTGATCAGGTCTACATGCCCGGTCCAGCCGACGCCTTCGGCCGCTTTCCAGACCAGATTACGGTTGTCCGTGGGCACGCCTTCAGCAAACTCCCCAATCACGTCCATAGACAGTTCGGGGCCGGGTGTGAATGTCAATTGATCGCCCAGATCAGCAAAAACCACTAACGAATCCAACAGGTGATAACCGTCCTTACGACGTCCGGTCACATGGAGGGTCAGGTTGATCTTGGCGGGCGCAAACGCCTTAATTTCCATTTGCGACTTTCAAAGGTTCCGCACCTTCTTCGGCCAGAACGGCGCTTAGTCCGACTTCGATCTTGCGTCGAATGCGATCCGGGTCAGCCTCGCCATCCGTGTCTTCGGGGTCAACGAAGGACAGAGCCCGTTTCCACTGGAACTCGGCCTCACGCGCTCGTCCAACAGCCCAATAGACGTCCCCCAGATGATCATTGACGACCGGATCAACGGGCATCAGCTCGACCGCGCGCTCCATATGCTCGACCGCTTCTTCGTAACGACCCAGACGGAACAAAACCCAACCCAGACTATCCACGATGTAGCCACTATCCGGGCGGGCCTCGACCGCGCGCTGGATCATGTCCAGCGCTTCATCCAGCTTTTCTTTCCTTTCTACCAAAGAATAGCCCAGATAGTTCAGCACCTGCGGCTGATCCGGATTCAACTCCAGCGCCCGGCGGAAATCGGATTCAGCCTGATCCCACTGCTTCAGCCGCTCGTGGCTTATACCGCGCGCGTAGTGCAGGAACCAATTCCCGCCTGCCTGACTGTCCGTCAAACCAATCGCAGTGTCATAAGAGGCAACCGCAGCCGCATAGTTTTCCTGACGACGTTGAAGATCTGCCAGAGAAACATGGACGCTGGGTAAATCAGGATTTTGCAGCGCCAGGTTTTGCAGAACTTCAATGGCCGCATCGGTTTTTCCGGACTTGTCCAGGATTTCGGCCCGTCCAAGTTCTGCGGCATGGTGGTCATTACTGCCGGCTGGGACCATGCGATAGGCGGCAACAGCCAGATCATACTGTTGAAGCTTATCCAGCAATTCCGCGCTCAGCAGAATGGCGTCCACGTGGTCAGGGCGCAGAAAACTCGCCAGTCGTGCGTAAAGCAGGACGTAGTCAGCCGAAGCCTCGCTGTTCAATGCGGCACCAACGGTAAAGAATATTTCCGCCATTCCATCCAGCGCAGAACCAGCGTGGGTGAACGGAAGCGTCTCGCCCGCAGTCAATTGGCCGGTATAGGCTTCAATGGTCGGATCGCTACCGGAAACAAACACATCGTCCAGAAACTGTATGGCGTCTTCGTTGCGATCCAGCTGTGACAGCACCTCTGCACGGGCCAGCGCGGCCCGACGCGAGAACCGCGCAACCGCGCCGTTGTTATCCGCAAAAATCACCTCGGCACCTTCGAAATCGCCGATAGAGGCCAGTGCCATGGCTTTGTGATACAGCGCAAATTCCCTGAGGCCTTCCTGCGTTGCCACGGCATCGAACTGATCCATGGCCTTTGTCATTTCACCTTGCCCCAGATGGGCCCATGCGATCATCAGCCCATCAACCAAAGGACCGATCCCCTGCGTTTCAGGGTCACGCGCCAGAAGTTCGTCAAACTTGCCGTCTGCGATCAAATTGGCCGAAATCGCCATGCGTGCGGCCTGGCTTGGAATGTTGGCTTCCTCGATCTGCTTTGCAACAGGCAAAGCACGGGCAATTTCCCCCAGCGCAAGGCGGGCGACAACAACGCTTTCCAAGAGCAGCGCGTTTTCCGGATCAAACCTGAGAGCTTGGGCGTAGTATCTTTCCGCCGCAGAATAGTCGCTTTCGTAGATCGCCTGACGCCCGGCCAGATAAGAACCGGCACCCGATTCTGAAAAGGCCGGAACTGCGACCGACGACATGAGCAGCACGGACAATGCCGCGCGACGAACCAGGGAAACCACCGAAATCCTGCCTTGCTATCGTTGACTGACGGTTAAGCTAGGGCTTCGGTCGGCAAGAGGCAATGGCAGAGCCTTCACGACCCTGCCATTACCGGTTTTTTGCTTACATGTTCGGATAGTTTGGTCCGTCGCCACCCTGCGGCGTGGTCCAGGTGATATTCTGGCTTGGATCCTTGATGTCGCAGGTTTTGCAGTGAACGCAGTTCTGGAAGTTGATGACGAATCGCGGACCGTTGTCATCCTCGACCATTTCGTACACGCCTGCCGGGCAATAGCGCTGCGCCGGTTCGTCGAACTTGGGCAGGTTGACCTTGACCGGGATATCCGGGTCCGTCAGGCGCAGGTGGCAGGGCTGGCTTTCCTCGTGATTGGTTGCCGCAAAGGACACGTTGGTCAGACGGTCAAAGGACAGCGTCCCATCGGGCTTGGGATAATCGATCGGCTTGTGCTTGCTGGCTTCCTCAGTCGACTGGGCATCGTTCTTGCCGTGTCCCAGCGTACCAAAGAACGAAAAGCCCAATGTGTTGGTCCACATGTCCAGACCACCCAGCACTAGCGAGGGGATCATGCCCCACTTGGACCACATCGGCTTGACGTTGCGCACCTTCTTCAGGTCCTTGCCAATCGCGCCATTGCGAACATCGGCCTCGTAAGCGGTCAGCTCATCGCCCGAACGGTCAGCATTGATCGCGTCATAGGCGGCCTCGGCGGCAGCCTTGCCCGATAGCATCGCATTGTGGTTGCCCTTGATGCGCGGCACGTTGACCATGCCCGCTGAACAGCCCAGCAGCGCTACGCCCGGCGCCACCAGCTTGGGCATCGACTGAAGACCACCCTCGGTGATCGCACGGGCACCGTATGCCACGCGCTTGCCGCCTTTCAGCAGCTCGGCCACCATCGGGTGATGCTTGAAGCGCTGGAATTCCATATAGGGGTACAGGTGCGGGTTCTTGTAGTTCAGGTGAACCACAAAACCGACATAGACCTGATTGTTTTCAAGATGGTAGATGAACGATCCGCCGCCTGCGTTGCCGCCCAGAGGCCAGCCCATTGTGTGCGTGACCGTACCTTCCTTGTGCTTGGCCGGGTCAATCTCCCAGATCTCTTTCATGCCGACGCCGTATTTCTGCGGCTCTTTGCCGACAGACAGGTCATATTTGGCGATGACTTCCTTGGACAGTGATCCGCGCACACCTTCCGACAGGAAGACGTATTTGCCGTGCAGTTCCATGCCCGGCTCAGTATTGGGGCCATAAGAGCCATCCGCTTCCAGACCAAAGACACCAGCCACGACGCCTTTGACTTCGCCATTGTCGCCGTAAACCAGCTCGGAACAGGCCATGCCGGGGAAGATTTCCACGCCCAGCTCCTCGGCCTGCTCGGCCATCCAGCGGCAGACATTGCCCATCGACACGATATAGTTGCCATGGTTGTTCATCAGCGGCGGCATCGGGAAGTTGGGGATTCGGATTTTGCCTGCCTCACCCAGCATGTAGAAATTGTCTTCATGCACCGGCACGTTCAGCGGAGCACCTTTTGCCTTCCAATCCGGGATCAAAGCGTCCAGCCCGCAGGGATCGAGAACTGCGCCAGACAGGATATGAGCGCCCACTTCTGAGCCTTTTTCCAACACGACAACATTCAGATCCGCGTCCAACTGTTTCAGTCGAATGGCCGCCGACAGGCCCGCAGGACCTGCGCCTACGATCACCACGTCATATTCCATTGCTTCGCGTTCAATCTCGGCCATCGCGGGCTCCCTAGCTTACTTTCCGAATTGGCGCTGTCACTGCAGGATCTGCGCAATTTTGTTTCACGGCTGATTACATGGTCAGAAAGACTTTGGTCAATCGAAACACGGCGTAACAAGGGCGCTATTCGACACATCAGTCCTCTGGTGCATCACCCATCAGGTATCTGGGACCGCTACCATGGGATTTTGCCCTGTCATCGGGGTTATAAAGCTTGCATTTCGGCAAGCTGAGGCATCCGCATCCGATGCAGCCGTCCAGATTGTCGCGCAATCGCATCAGGGTATCGATTCGCTGGTCCAGATGAGTGCGCAACCGCACGCTTATGGCTTTCCAATCCTGCGGTGTCGGTGTTCGCTTTCCCGGCAAGCCCGACAAGACCTCGCGGATTTCAGGTAAAGTCAGGCCGAACTGCTGCGCGATCATGACAAAGCTCAGCCGCCGGATATCTGCCCGCTGGTAACGTCGCTGCCTACCCGCATTGCGCCAGGGCGCAATCAAACCCTGTGCTTCGTAATACCGTATCGCTGAAACGGCCAACCCCGTACGTCGGGCCAATGCCCCGATTGCCAACCCTTCTGAAACAGCCATGTCATCCTCGAAGAAATACCTTGACCTAAAGTTAGGTTTAGAAATTACGGTGAGTCGAAACAAGCCAAAAAGGAGATCCCATGATGGCAACGCTTGAGCATACCAATTTCACTGTCAGCGACCCACAGGCCTCGGCCGCCTGGATGCAGCAGGTCTTTGGCTGGAAAACACGGTGGGAAGGGCCCGCAATATCAGGCGGATATACAGTGCATGTCGGATCGGCACACACCTATCTTGCGCTTTACAAACCCGATGCGCCGAAACCATTGGTCGAAAGCAGCTACGATGTCGTCGGCGGGCTGAACCATGTTGGTGTTCTGGTCGAAGATATCGACGCAACCGAGGTCAAGGTGCGCAAGGCGGGGTTCGAACCCCATAATCATGCCGATTACGAACCGGGGCGTCGGTTCTATTTCAGGGATGACAACGGCATCGAGTTTGAAGTGGTTCAATATGATTGAGATGCTGTGGCTCTGCACGCCTTCGAGGCGATGGTGCAAGGGCGGGCAACCGGACCATCGCCACAGGCCACACCCGAAACAATCCAGACGGCACGATGTTGCGAATTGATCGCTGCACCTGCTGACACCTCTTGCAATTCACGTGGTATTTGGGTCAGGTAATCGTCAACCTAGGACTCGCCCCGACGCTTCTGTGCGGCGGGGCGAGTCAGTTTATGCGTGGACGTAGAGAGTATGGAAAAGATCCCTATGACGCCTGCGGGCAATGCCGCACTCGCAGCTGAGCTGAAGAACCTCAAATCCGTTGAACGCCCTGCGATCATCGAAGCCATCGCATCGGCGCGTGAACTTGGCGACCTGAAAGAAAATGCCGAATACCATTCAGCCCGCGAAAAGCAGGGGTTTATCGAAGGCCGCATTAAAGAACTGGAAGGTATCCTTTCGCTAGCGGATGTAATTGATCCAACAAAACTGTCCGGCGCAGTCAAATTTGGCGCAAAGGTTACTTTGGTTGACGAGGATACCGACGAAGAAAAGACGTGGCAAATCGTCGGTGAATATGAAGCCAATATCGAAGCCGGCCTTTTGAATATCAAATCCCCCATCGCCCGCGCCCTGATCGGCAAGGACGAAGGTGACAGCGTCGAGGTGCGCACCCCTGGCGGCGTGCGTTCTTATGAAATTCTGAGTATCAAGTACGCCTGACCGGAGCGCATGTAATGTCGGGGCCCAAACCTGACCCGGAAACTGAAAGACCGACTTCGCTGGGCATCTATGACCGCCCAAAGGCACCGTCTGTCACCGAGATTGAGATTGCCGCACTGGTGCTCAGCCTAATTTGGCTGGTGGTGTCGGTTGTTTTTCTGGTGTTGCCAGATAAGGCGCAAAGCGGTGGTTTTGTTGTCACCTTTCTGGCCGTTTTCATGCCTGTGGCGATGATCTGGGTCGCGGCCACTGCCATGCGTGCCAGCCGCGTGATGCGCGAGGAAAGCGCGCGGCTGCAAACTGCGATTGATGCGATCCGTCAGGCTTATGTGGCGCAGCAGCAGCGCGCATCCAGCACCTACGAACCGGCAGTGGCCAAGAAACTGGATGAGATCGCAGCCGCGACGCGGAAAACCGAAAGCACGCTGGCAACATTTTCGACCAAGCGCACAACGCCCCCTTATGCCCCGGCAAAACCACTCGTTGCGGGTGCTCAGACCTCGCTTGAACTGGGCACATCTGCGGAAGAAATTGCGCCACCGCTGAGCACCGATATCTTTATCCGCGCCTTGAATTTTCCGGAAACTCAGAATGACACCGAAGGGTTCAACGCCCTGCGCGTGGCGCTGAAAGACCGCAAGACGGCACAGATCGTGCAAGCCTCGCAGGATGTTCTTACACTGCTCAGCCAGGAAGGCATCTATATGGACGACTTGCGCCCTGACATGGCCCGGCCCGAAATCTGGCGCCAGTTCGCGCAGGGCGCGCGGGGTCGCGCCGTTGCCGCGCTGGGGGGTGTACGGGACAGGTCCTCGCTGGCACTGACAGCTGCGCGGATGAAACAGGATCCGATTTTCCGCGACGCCGCCCACCATTTTCTCCGCCGCTTCGACAAGATGATGGCCGAGTTCGAGCCCAACGCAAGCGATGCAGAACTGAGCGCTTTGGGTGAGACCCGCACGGCGCGGGCGTTCATGTTGCTGGGACGCGTGGCCGGGACGTTTGATTAGTCCGATTTGACGACCCAAGACATCTTGGTCGCGCTGCTGAAACCAAACACGTAACTTAAAGGTCCGGTTTTTTCTTCACCCACAGGCCGAAATCCTTCGCGCTCATACAAAGCGCGGGCGCGGGGGTTTGTGTCGATAACGTCAAGCTGAACGACTGACATGTTTTGTTTCCGCGCCTCACGCTTAACGGCATCCAGCAAGGCCGTACCAACACCTTTGCCACGCGAGCCCGCGGCCACAAATATGCCATCCATCTGAAACACGCCGGGTTTCAGTTCGCGCTCCAAAATGCTGAGGATGAGGGCGCGCCAAATGGCCCCAAACCAGCCATAGACCTTTGCTAGGTCTGACATTCTGCCTCCGGCCAATGCACCATCGCGTGTCTTGAAACCTGCAAGCCCCAAAACCCGGTCTTCCTTGTCCCGTGCAACCAGCGCATAATCCGGGTTCAACGAAGTTTCGAAGAAAGCCAGCCCCTTTTCATCCGGGCCCATGACTTTATTCAGTTTCGCCGAAAATGCCTGCCAGAACAGGGTCGCCACCAGTGGGCGTTCAGCATCAGAAAAACCGCGTGAGACCGTGATTTTCACAATCCGAAACTTCCATACGGTATGAAGCGAACCATATCCCCGGGTTGGATGTGCCGAGCTCCATCTTCAATTTCGACCAGCCCTTCGGCCCAGCTGAGCCCGCTGATCCTGCCCGATCCTTCTGACTTGAAGACTTCAACCCGGCCTTCCCGTATGCGCGCGCGCAGGTATTCGCGGCGGCCCGGTTTCTTGCGCTTTTCAAAGGCCGCGGGAACTTCGAACCCTTGCGGTTCGATCCAGCCTTCGCCAGACATCAGGCCCAGCGCCGGTCGCGCAAAGATCAAGGTGCAGACCAAGGCGGCAACGGGATTGCCGGGCAGTCCAAAGACAGGGGTTCCGGACCACAACCCCAAAGCCAGAGGGCGACCGGGTTTCAAGGCGATCCTCCAGTGTTGCATCGCCCCCGCCTGGCGCAGCAAGGCAGATACGTGGTCTTCGTCACCAGCAGATGCGCCACCACTCGTCAGTATCACATCTGCCTGTTCCGCAGCCTGATCCAGCCGTTCCCGCAGGGCGTCCCGATCATCTGAAACACGCCCCATATCCACAGGTACAAACCCCAGCCTTTCGACCAGAGACAACAGCATCGGGCGGTTGGCGTCGAATATCTGACCCGGTCCGGCGCGCGCTCCGGCGTCGATCAGTTCATCGCCGGTCGATACCACGGCGACACGCAGCGGCTTGCGCACATTCACCTCGGCAATGCCCAAAGCGGTGAGTAACGCAAGATCAGCCGGTGTCAATCGGCGTCCTGTAGGCAGGGCCAGATCGCCTGCGGCCACATCCTCGCCCGCTTGCCTGGTATTTGCCCCCTTTTTCAGCGGACCATGGAACGCGATATGCCCGTCTTTAACTGTGACATCTTCTTCCAGAATAACCGTATCCACCCCGTCAGGCAGCGCCGCACCCGTCAGAACGCGCAATGCCTGGCCCACGGGAACGTCACCTTCAAACGGGATACCGGCTGCTGCGCGCCCATCGACCAGCGGCAGGATCTGTGGCCCATCTGAAACCGGACCAGCGAACCCGAACCCATCCACGGCTGTATTCGGTTGCGGCGGGTTGGAACGTTGGGCTGTAACATCTTCTGCCAGAATGCGCCCACTCGCCTTATTCAGCGCGACCGTGTCAACCGAGGTAATCGGATGCAACCTGTCGCGCAAATAGGCCAAGGCGTCATCAACCGGCGTCCACTCCACACCCGCTGGCAGCGCAAAACAATCGTTGCGCAACGGTGGCGGGGCTATGTTCGGCTTGTTCTGTGTAACACCCAATATCCAGCCTTCCTCTGCCGCAGAAACATCTAATTGCGCATTCAACTCCTGCTCTGTCAAACGCGACAGAGTCAAGGCGACCTGTTCGACTTGCCAAGCATCCTTGATCCGCCCATCTGGTTGCGCTCCCAAGGTGAGCGACGGCCAGATCTCCACAAAGGCGACGGGTTTATCCAACGGCTCGAACGGCCAGACCGCGACTTGTCCGGCAAAGCGATGGCGGAGCCTGCTTAGGACTGGAAGCCCCATCATCACCTGCCCACCGACCGCGCCTGCACCCGCCATCTGCCAGCAGGTGAAACTGCCTTTTGCCGAGGCTTCAACCGCACGACGGTCGGAAAACGGATTGGAATAGCCCGTCTTGGTTCGCGGCAAACCATCAATTTCGCGCCCAAGGCCATTCATCCAAAATGGGCCTCTTCCTCCGAATTGTCGATTGATCCGGCCTGCCAAGTCGAAACGATTGTTCGTTTTCGGACCGTCCTCGACATGCTGTTCGAACCAATCCCACAAGACCAAGGGGTCATCCGTTCCGGTCATCGCGCGGGCAAAACCCTTCGGGTATCCAAAAGGGAAGTCAAACCCCAGAAATAGGCGTCGGCCTGCTTTCAGTTCGGTGTGGATCAGGGCATCCAGCCACGCCTCGGCAAGCGCCCGGTTGCGTAGGTATTCAGGTCCCTGTGCCCGCCCTTCACGCGCAATACAGACCCAGATCGCGTCTTTGCGCGGTGTTGGCCCGGTGTCATTTCCACCAGACCAGTCCACCATGGCAAAGGTCTGGAACAGGGTCACAAACCGACCTCATCCAATATGAAGTCCGCGATCCTGACTGTATCATTCAAGTCGAAAACCGGGCAATCCAGTTCCAGCGCCGTGTCGCTGGCAACGGCTCGAACGGTATCGTTTTCAATCGCGATCAAAGGGTTTCCCGCCTCGGCGCGAAACGCCTCGATCTTTGGGTGACCTTCCCGCTTGAAGCCTTCGACCAGCACCAGATCAACCGGAGAAAGCCGCGCCAGCAATTCGGCCAAAGTTGGCTCGGGCGCACCGCGCAGCTCTTGCATCAAGGCGACGCGCTGCCCCGACGCAAGCAACACCTCGCTGGCACCAGCAACGCGGTGACGATGACTGTCCGTGCCCGGCTGGTCCACATCGACGCCGTGATGCGCATGTTTGACAGTTGAGACGGTAAAACCCCGCCCCGTGATCTCGGTCACCAGCCGTTCCATCAGCCCGGTTTTGCCTGCGTTTTTCCAGCCAGTGACACCGTAGACTCTCATACCTGCTCCAACAGTGTCCGGGCGCGGTCCAAATCGTCAGGTGTATTGACGTTGAAGAACGGATCAAACGGGTCAGCCTGGAACATAGCCTCGCGTCCGTCATGTTTATCAGTCCACAGCACGACCTTGCGCAACCCGTCCGTCAGAGCCGCCCGCAGATCATCGCGCAGAGCCACAGGCCAGAGCCCAAAGGTCGGGTGCCGGTTGACCCGCCTGCCCCCTCCGGATTTCAGCGCTTCGTCGCCCGTTCGCGGAGTAGTGGCCAAGACCAGAGGATGCACCTGCCCCTCTGCCGCCTCTTGCAGGCGCGCCACCAAATCACGCGGGAAGAACGGTGTATCTGCGGCAGCCGTTACGATACTGTCGGCCCCCTGATCTGCCGCCCAGTCGAGCCCCGCCAGAACACCGGCCAAAGGGCCAGCGAAGCCTTCAATCGTGTCAGGCAGAACGGGTAGCGTCAAATCGCTGAAACGCTCGGGGTCACCATTTGCGTTCAGGGCCAAACCACCGACTTGAGGAGACAGCCGATCAACGACATGGGACAGCAGGCTCCGCCCGCCAATCTGCAATAAACCTTTGTCACCACCACCCATCCGGGTGGCCTGCCCGCCTGCGAGGATGACGCCGAGAGGTTTTTTGTTTTCATCACTCATTGGCTACTCTTCCGCCGGTGTTTCCTGTCTTCGGCCACAACCGTCGACGGGTCCACATCGCGAACCAACCGTTCCTCACCGGAAAGACAAACAAAGCGCTGTCCGCGCATCCGGCCGATCAGCGTAAGGCCGAGCTCACGCGCGATCTCGACACCCCAGGCGGTGAAGCCGGAACGGGACGCCAACACAGGAATACCCATCATCGCCGTTTTGATCACCATCTCGGATGTCAGGCGACCGGTGGTATAGAGGATCTTGTCCTCTGCCGTCGCCCCCTCGGACAGCATCCAGCCTGCGATCTTGTCGACGGCATTATGGCGACCCACGTCTTCCATATAAACCAGCGGACGGTTTTCGCGGCACAATACAGTCCCATGAATTGCCCCGGCCTCAAGATAAAGCGACGGGGTGCGATTGATCTTGGCCGCCAGTTCGTAAAGCCACGAGGTACGCACCTGCACTTGCGGCAGCTGAACGCCCTCAAGACCCTCCATCATGTCCCCGAACACCGTTCCCACAGCGCAGCCACTGGTGCGCGTCTTTTTCTTCAGCTTGTCCTCGTACGAAGTCGCGCGTGCGGTGCGGACAACAACGGTTTCAAGATCATCATCGTAATCGACACGGGTAATCTCATCATCGGCCAGCAACATGCCCTGATTTCGCAGGAAACCCAGCGCCAGATATTCGGGATAGTCGCCAATCGTCATCGCCGTCACAATTTCCTGCGCGTTGAGGAAGATCGTCAGTGGGCGCTCTTCAACCACTGAAATCTGACTGACCTCGCCATTCTGGTCCACCCCCTCGACGGCACGGGTCAAGCGGGCCGCGCCCGGATCAGGAGCGATTACATAGTCTGACACGTCGGTTTCGGTGACCAATTGCAACCCCTCCACAAGACCGATACTGCTGCTGGCGTCACCATAGGATTTAGCCATGGCCTCTGCCACATCCAAGTCTTACTTCTGGAAAGGTTTTCGCGACGGCACGCCGTTTGTCTTCGTGGCTGTGCCTTTTGGCCTGTTGTTTGGTGTCTTCGCGACAGAAGCCGGGCTGAATATCGTGCAGACCATTGCCTTCTCCGTCACCGTTTTTGCAGGCGCGGCGCAGTTCACAGCTCTGCAACTTCTGCAGGATGAAACGCCTACAATCATCGTTTTGATTTCGGCGCTGGCAGTGAACCTGCGGGTTGCGATGTATTCCGCATCGCTGACGCCGTTCTTGGGTGCCGCCCCCTTGTGGCAAAGAGCATGTGCGGCTTACCTGATCGTGGATCAGTCTTACGCCTGTTCAATCGTGCAGTTCGAAAAAGAGCCTGATCTAACGATCCCCCAGCGAATGGCATATTTCCTGGGTTCGATCACTCCGATCACACCGCTGTGGGTTCTGGGAACCTGTCTGGGTGCCGTGCTGGGCGCTCAGATTCCAGAGAGTTGGGCGCTGGACTTTGCCCTGCCGATCACCTTTCTGGCGATGATCGGGCCAATGATGCGTACGCTGGCCCATGTCATCGCCGCCCTGGTCGCCATTGTCGTTGCCCTGCTGACCGTGAGTGTGCCGTTCAATCTGGGCCTGCTGATCGCAGGCGCGGCAGGGATGATGGCCGGCGCGCAGGCGGAATTGATGCTAAAGCGGAACACGCCATGAACCAGATCGATCAGACAACAATATGGATCATCATCGTGGGTCTTGCGGTGGGCAGCTATGCTTTGCGCTTTACCTTCATCGGTCTCGTCGGTGATCGCCCAATGCCGCCCTGGTTGTTACGTCACCTTCGATATACAGCCGTGGCCATCCTGCCCGCACTGATCGCGCCGCTGGTGGTTTGGCCTGCGGCCACCGAAGGACAACCGGATATACCCCGTATGTCGGCCGCAGCGGTTGCATTGTCTGTGGGCATTCTAACCAAGAACGTGCTGGCGGCCATTTTTACCGGGGCGGCAACACTTTACACATTGCTGTATCTAGTTGGATGAAGCCGCGTCCAGCTGGTTCAGGCGCGCATTGTTGAACGCCAGTCCCTTTTGCAGGTCCGCGTCGTCGTTTTCACGGTATTCCGCCGTTTGAACACCTTGCAACGCTCCAAACTGATCCGACAGTTTGACCGGATAGAATGTAGTCGTGATCTGTTCGAACCCCGGAACCTGCTGCAACAGTTGCGAAGTAGAGTTCGCACAGAAAGCACCAGCCACCGGGCCCATCTGCTTGGCCAGTTGCAATGCAATTTCGGCCTGTTGCGGGGTGACCTCGATCGTCTGGATGCGCGCATAATGTGTTTCGCGGGCGTGGCTGCTGCGATACGCACGTTCGACATTCGGAGTGATTCCGTACAGCACGTCGTTCCTGATCGGTACAACATCCGCCCGGAACGATCCTGCCGGGTCGAAAATAACCCGCTCACTGCCGCTGATCATCAACGACGTATGCGCGCCCGAACCGGTCCGGGTGCTGATCATCGTGTACAAGGTCAGGGTCGATGGCCCCGGATCGCGATAGGAACGGGACGTTATTTCAGTCTGATCCGCTTGCGGGCGCTGTGATGCAGCGCAACCAGCCAGCGTTGCGGCCACAAGGCACGCAGTCAATATCCTGAGCAAAGCCGCCCCCGAATTGCTTACGAGGCGAAAACTGCCAGGAACAGGCACAACAAGGCGATCGCGACCACACACCAGGTGGTGGCTTTGATGAAACCGTTGAAAGTTTTGGTTTGAACGTCGATGTTCATTTCGCCGTGCTTGTATTCAGCCATGAGTCTCAGAATCCCAATTCGCGTGTTTGATTTGTTGGATAATGGAAAACAAAACGCCTGTCACCACGTCATTCGCGCGCAGGGCGCGCTTACTTGAGGACCGAGCATCCGGGATAACCGAACCCCCATCGCCAGGGCAGGCCGCTGCACGGCCCGCCACCGAAACGAACCGCCCCATACATGGCATCCGCGGTGATCGCGTGAATGGTGCGGATCTGGTCAGGTTCCATATCATAGCGATCCGCGTATTCGTCGGCATACAGATCTCCATGCGCCTTAACACAGGCATGCAGGGCATCATCCGCCGCCAAACGCGCGTCATAGCTTTCCTCGGCCGAATCCGCGCCGCCGGCATTGTGATATGCCCGGTCGTGGATCACACAACAGTTTTCCCAAGGCGGATGTTCTTCAAAAAGCTCGCCAACCTGCGGGAACTGCTTTGCCACCCAGCGCCAGCTTGCGGACAACCCACCCGAACACCCGTCTGTTTCGAATGGTTGCAGCTCGGCGCTTTCGCTCTGGTCCATCAAGGCGCGATGGGCAGGCATTTCGAACCGGCGCATCAAGTCCTGTGCCAAGGCGGCGTGCGGAATAACGAGCAACAGCAGCGAAAGATTAAGGGCTTTCATCGCGCATCGCCTTGGTGTCGACCTGCAATCCGAAAGTCGTGGCCAACCACAACATCAGCCGCTCTGCTGGTCCCATTTCGGCACGCACGCGCAGAACCTCATTGGCCATGGCCGGGCGGTCGGTGATCAGACCATCAACGCCCATAGACGCCATTTTGGACATTTGCAGCGGATCGTTCACTGTCCAGACATAGATATCCTTACCGGCATCGTGAACCTTTCGGATCAGGCCCGGAGTTGCCATCCCTGCATTGATTGCGACAAACTCGCCCTCCAACCCCGACAGATCACCAATGGCTGTGGCCGCCAATACACCCGAACGCCAGTCCGGGCGCAGTTTCTTCATCTTTTGGACGGCCGGATATTTCAACGACATGGTGGCGACCTCGTCCTGCATCTCCAACTCTTCCACCAGATTGATCACCCGGTTTTCCAGATCAATATCATGGCCATAGTATTTCAGTTCGATAAGAACCCTGGACTTGCCTTTGGCCGCCTCCAGCACATCACGCAGAGTTGGCGTTCGTTCCGAGGCGTATTCCGGATCAAACCAGCTGCCGATGTCGATATCTGCCACATCCGCCATCGTTGCATCCCAGACCTTCAGGTTAACACCCGCCAGCTTCATGAAATCGCTGTCATGGGCCACGATGATCACATCATCCGCAGATTCCTGAACGTCGATTTCAACCCAATCCGCGCCGTCCTCGATGGCTTTCAGAACCGAGGCCATCGTGTTTTCCGGCCGCAAGGCCGCTGCACCCCGGTGGCCAATGACCTCGGCATGATCCGGGGCCTGCACACGTTCCAGCAGACTTTGACCTGACCAAAGGCCAATAACCAACGCGGCAAGGGATGCGCCCACTGTCACAAATACAGGCGCCCGAATTTTCCGGGGTTCTGGGTGGGCGATCTTTTTTGCGTCAATATCGAAAAACCCGTCCAACAAGACGGCCAACGCGCCCAGCGCCGTTGCCGCCAGAACCAGCCCCGCCAATGACCATAGCCCTGCGACGACAAAACTGAAGGTCAGGGCCAGCTTGAGGTTGCTGCCGTCCTGCACGGGTACGAAAGTAAACAAAAGGCTGGCCACTGCGGCAATCAAAGCGGCGATGACAAGGCGCATCCCCAGCCAAAGGGCAAGTTCGATCTTCAACCGCCCGCGCCTGCCTTCCATCTTCTGCGCACTTTGGGCAAACGCCGTTCGGGGCGCAGTTCGTTCGAAAAGGACCAAATGCAGGGCCAGCGCCCAGGCGGACAGGCGACGGATCAAAAGCCACGCCAGTACAAGAACAACCACTCCGATCAAAAGAACCGCCACCTTGAAGGCGGGGGGGCGGAAGGTCAGGTAATAGTTGATGTCATATTCAGTCAGCGTCCACCACGCGATCAGGCCAGCGACAGCCACGAATGGCAGGGCAAGCAACAGGACACGCAGGATGAAACGCACGGCAAATCCGAACAACGCCGGGAAACGGGACAGGATCAACGCGAGCGCCGCACTGCCAGCGCGCCAGGGATCTTGTTCGCCCATACGCAGCGACCCGGCCATGACCGAGAACACAAAGACCTCGGCCAGCAGAAACAGGCTCAGAACTACAAAAGACGAGATAAACCCGACCGGAGACAGCAGGAACATGGCAATGTCCTGATCCGTCAAGGCCGTCTGGTCAGACAGAGAGACTGCCAGATTGACCGTCAGTGCCACCCCTGGCGCAATCAGCGCAACAAGCAGTAATCGCACAGCGATATAAATTGGCACAAAAACCCGACGCCGGGCCCAAGCCCCCGCGTAGGCATGTGTTACGGCATGGAAATATCTGTTCACGCGGTCGCCTCCGAACTGATTCATTCATTCAAAGGCGCGCAAACGTGAATTGCAAGTCAGCTGTCTTTCAGGTCCGCAGCCAGGCGGAACCCGATGCGGTTGGCTGGCTTGTCTTCAACCGATTTGGGAAGCGCACGCAACATCACGTTCAACTGGCTGACATGTTGCACCAGTTGCGTGCGGGCTCCGGTCCCGTCGGACCCGTAAAAGGTTATCATGTCGGGGTCGAAATAACCCATCCCCTCGATCCGCATCACGCCTGCATCGCCGCCAGTGAAACCCATGGCGACCTCATGATCGCCGTCCAATGTCTGTTCGAAATTCTGGATATACAGGATTAGCCGCTCGTAGGCCCATTGTGCGGGGCTTTTGCTGGCCACCGGTTTTTTCAGCGTCTCTGGCAGTTTTTTGGTTCCGGATTCGGCTTTCGGATCGGCGTGCACCTCGTAACATCTTGGCAACGCTGCGGCTTCTGCGGCCTCGGCCGAGGTTTCGATCTGGTCCTGCATTCGTCTACCCTTTGCGCTGATACAGCCATGCCCCATCCGCGCGTTGCGTCCGGGTTACTGCACCAATGTGGTAGAGGTGATTTACATGTGCAACCGCCTCAACCAGCGCAAGGCCATACTCACCCTCTTGGATTGTACGTTTGAACAGCGGCATAAAGCAGTCAGCGGCAGATTTGGGCTGATCCAGATGATCCAGCAACCGTTCCAGCGCGCCATGGTGGTTGTCAATCAACTGCTTCATGCGCAACGGCAGACCGGTGAAGGGCAATTTGTGCCCGCCTAAAACCAGATGATCGGGACGGGCGAGTACCTGAAGCCTCTCACAGGCCTCCATCCATCCTGACACCGGATCTGCCATGGGTTCGGTCGCATAGACACCCAGATTGGGACTGATTGAACTGAGGATCTGATCACCGCTGAGTACCAGATTGTCATCGCGGCTCCAGAAGGTGGCGTGTTCCGGCGCATGGCCATTGCCCATATGAAGGTCCCAGTCACGTCCACCCATACGGATCACGTCACCCTGCTTGATCCCGGTAAAACCCAGCGGCATGGGATAGACCGTGTCGG
>NZ_JBXWQZ010000043.1:0-40898 GCF_059612645.1 Ruegeria sp. YKSF131
GAACCTCCGCAAACTTGCAAAGCTCAGACCAATCTCGGCGTGAAGAGCCGAGCAGGAAGACTTCAGCCGCTATTTCCGCCGCGCTTACACATCGACTTTTTCAACAGCATCCGGACAATGCAGCCGTTTGATCTATCGCTATTGGGCGGCTCGAAACATCGGAAACAGGGGTGGGGCTTGGTCGGCTTTGATTAGACCCATCTCTTGAAAACCATAGCGCTTATACAGCGATAGATTTGTAGGGTTTGTCGACTCTAAGTAAGCAGGTCTTCCATCTTCGTCACAGCGTTTGAGGCAGCATTCAAGCAAGGCGGACCCCAACCCTTTTCCTTGGCGAAATGGATCGACCGCAATAAAAGCTAAATGCCAGCAGTCCTCATCCGGATGATAATTGTCCATCTGCCCAAAGGTTTCGAACAACGCATTATGCTTTTCTGGTGAGACCGTCTGCTCAAAACAGGCGACAAGCCGTTCTTCATCGGGGTAAATGCCTGGCGGAAGCCAAAGTGCGCCAGCGGTGAAATCATCGTTTCGAAACGCGCTGCCCTGTTCAAATGCACGCCCTCCAAAGAAGTCCATTACTCGCGGGAAGTGGGTAAGGAAATCGGCAGGTTCAGGATACAGCCAACGCATGAATGGGTCCGCAGAAAATCCAAGAGCAAGTCCGCTTAACAAACTTTCTGCTTCACTTCGGGTTGATGATCTAAACATGGAATTACCTTTGGTCGTTCCACCTCGATTTTCAAGTTTTAGCATGAGGGCCGCAAACACTTGTTGTCAAATGCGCAATTTATTTTCCTGCTTAAGCAACGAAGGATGACTGCTCCGGGCTCGAACCTGACATTGAAGTGCCGGTGATCTTGGAGTCACTGGCACATGGTTGCCTTTCACTGCGCGGGATGTGTCGGCAGGTTCGGCATCGCCACCCAGCCCGGCAATTCATCCGGCACGACCGAGACATGCAGGCGTTCTGACTGATCCCGCCCGACCTTGCGGTGTTTGCGCAGCAGAAAGATCTTGCCCCAGCCGCGCCAGGTTCCAACCGATTGCGCATGGGCATCCGTCGGGAAACGGGTGCGCCAGCCTTCGGGCATCGGCAGCCCGTGCATCTCGGCCTTGTCCAGCATCCAGATCAACGAGATATTGCTGAGCGGCCGGGCCTCTTCATAGCCGTTCAGCTGGCCGCCGATATCGCCGTGGGTGCCACGGAACCAGACCTGTTCCACATGACCTTTGAAATCGGGCTTGCATCGCCACAGAACCGGCTCGAACACCTCGCGCGTTTCGTCGAGGGCCAGCGCGTGATAGCCATGCAGAGTGGCCGGGCCCAGCTGGTGGTTGTGAAAGGCATTACGATCCTCGGCCCAGCGCCACAGCAGCGGCAGGCGCAGGCCCAGCGCCTTGACGGTATCCCAGACACCGACCATCTCGATCTTGACATTGTCATGGCAGAACTTGCGGCGAAAATCGCGGGCGGCGGTGCCGCTGACATTGCATTCATAATGGCGGTAGGCTTGCAGGATGTTCCGCTCGGTCGCGTGTTCGGCCTTGAGCAGGCCGATCATGTCGATCACCCCGGCCAGGCTGCGCACGCCGTAGGCTCCACGGGAATAGCCGATGAAATAAATCCGGTCACCGGGCTTGTAGCGCGACGCCAGATAGCCATAGGCGCGGCGGATCTGGCGGTTGATGCCCCGGCCCATCATCACGTCCATGGTGGATTTCCAGCTTTCCCACTGCACACCCGCCTCGTAGAACACCGACACCTTGCTGCCCATTTCGCAACACAGGCGATAGGTCTGACCGGCATGGGTCTCGAACCCCGGTTCGAGGGTGGACATGGTGCCATCAAGGATAATGACGTGGCTGATCGGCTCGCGGTGCCGCGTTTCGGCGGAGTGCTCGGACCGCAAGGGCCGCCCGAGCCATCCCAGAACCTTCCTACTGAGCCGCGACAGTTCCATGCGTCAGCAATTCCCAAACTTTGTGAGGTGTGAAAGGCATATCCGCCTGCCGCACCCCGTGATCCCAGAGCGCGTCCTGAACCGCGTTCGCCACAGCGGCCAGAGCGCCCACCGTGCCGGCCTCGCCGCATCCTTTCATCCCCATCGGGTTGGAAGTTGACGGCACCGGCGCCGAGGTAAACTTTATCATGGGTACGTCCACCGCGCGGGGCAAGGCGTAATCCATAAACGATGCCGTGAGCAGCTGTCCGTGATCATCATGCACCACATGTTCCGACAGCGCCTGCCCGACGCCCTGAACCACCCCGCCATGCACCTGCCCTTCGGCCAGCATCGGGTTGATAAGATTTCCGAAATCATCAACCACGGTGTAGCGGTCCACGCGGGTTTCGCCGGTGAAGGAATCGATCACGACCTCGGCAACATGCGCGCCGTTGGGATAGCTGCGGGCATCCAGTTGTGCGCGGGACTCATGCGTCAGCAAGTCCACGCGCCCGTCGGCGCGGGCCATGGCCGCGGCTTCGGTCAGGGTCGGCGTCAGGTTCGAGCCCGGCGCGCGGAATGTTTCATGGTCAAATCGCACATCACTGTCCTCGACCCCCATCTTATCGGCCAGATAAGGCGTGAATGCGGCGATCATTTTGTCAATGGTGGCAAGGGTCGCGGTACTTTGCACCGTCACTGAGCGTGAGCCACCAGTTCCGCCGCCATGGCCAAGCCGGTCGGTATCCCCCTGAATGACGGTGATCCTGTCCATCGGAACGCCGGTCTGATCGGACAGGAACTGGGCATAAACCGTCTCGTGCCCCTGCCCGTTCGATTGTGTGCCGACATAAAGGTTCACAGTGCCATCCTCGCAAAACTCGACCTTCGAGTTCTCAGAAGGGTCGCCCAAAATACTTTCGATATAGTAACAAAGACCCTGCCCCCGGATCAGACCGCGTTCGGCATCGGCGGCCTTGCGGGCCTCGAACCCGCTGGTCTGGCTGGCCGCACGGCGCAGGACCATGTCGAAATCTCCGACATCATAGGTTTCACCCGTGGCAGAGGTGTAGGGGAAATCGCCGGGCCTGATGAAGTTTTTGCGCCGCAACTCCCACGGGTCAACGCCCAGTTCGCGTGCCGCGCGGTCCATCACGCGTTCCAGCACATAGATCGCCTCGGGGCGTCCGGCACCGCGATAGGCGTCAACCTGCGTTGTCGTGGTATAGAACCCCTCGACCCGGAGATAGGTGGTCTGAACGTCATAGACCCCCATCAGCACCTTGCTGAACAGGCTTGTCTGGATCGCCTGCGCGAAATGGCTGTTATAGGCACCAAGGTTGACTTTGCTGTGAACGCGGTAGGCGGTGATCCGGTGATCTGCATCAAAGGCCAGCTCGGCCAGCGAGGTCAGATCGCGGCCGTGGTGATCGGACAGCATCGCCTCGGACCGGTCGGACATCCAGTGCACGGGCTGGCCCAGCTTCATCGCGGCCACGGCCACACAGAAATATTCGGGATATGGCATCACCTTCATGCCAAACCCGCCCCCCACATCCGGGGTGGTGACACGGATCGCATCCGCATCGAGCTTCAGCTTTTGCGCCAGTTGTGCCTTCATCGCCCAGACACCCTGCCCGCCATAGGAAAAGTGCAGACGCCCGCCGGACCAGTCGGCCTGACAGCCCCGCGGCTCGAGCGAGCTGATGATGACGCGGTTGTCGTGCACGTTCAGCGACACGGTATGGGCGGCGGCCTGAAAGGCGGCCTTGGTCGCGGCCTCATCCCCCAGACCCCAATCAAACGCGCGATTGTCGGGCGCTTGCGGGTGCAGGGCCTCACCCCCCGCGTTCACGTCCAGCTTGGCGGGGCGTTCCCGGATGTCCATCCAGATCAGTTCGACCGCGTCCTGCGCCTTTACCAGCGTATCCGCGATGACAACGGCCACGGGTTCGCCCACAAAGCGCACACGGTCCTTGGCCAGCATATGCCGATCCGGCGCGGCAGAGCCGGTCCCGTCGCGGTTGGTCAAGGTTGCTGCATTCATCACCGTGTCGATGCCCGAGGCCGCAAGATCGTCCAGTGTCATGACCAGCCGCACCCCGTCAGCATCCCGCGCGGATTCAAGATCCAGCGCAGTGATATCGCCGTGGGCCACAGGGCTGCGGAAGAAAGCGGCAAACAACGCATTGCCGGGCACGACATCGTCCATATAGCGCCCCTGCCCGGTCAGGAACCTCTGATCCTCGGTCCGTTTGACCGGCTGGCTTTTGCCGAATTTTTCCATGGGATGCTCCTGTCACTGCCTTGATGGCGACACTAGCCCTGCGCTCGCTTATGTCCAGCGCCTTGCATGCTTATGTCCAGCGCCTTGCATGAAAGCGTGTGGCGACACCGATGTCGTAAACAGGATTGCAGGAGCGGCAGAGGTATTCGTAGGCTGTTTGAAAATGCAGCCTGCCGGAGGTCCTCCATGCCCGAACCCATTTCCCTGTCACAGGGCCGTCTGGACGCCCCATCGATCGACGCGTATTGGCAAGACGGGTTTGCCTTTCCCATCACAGTCTTTTCGCCGGATGAGACCGCACAGTTTCGGGCCGAGCTGGAGCAGATCGAGAAGACATGGCGTGTGGCCGACCTTCCGCTGCCGCTGAACATGTACAAGCGCCTGAACGCCCATGTGGTGATGCCGCTGGTCGCCCGTATCGCACTGGACCCCAGAGTTCTGGACGTCGTCGAAGGAATACTGGGGCCGGACTTGCTGCTGTGGTCTGCGGAACTGTTCATCAAAGAGCCACGCACGACTCAGGTGGTGGGAATGCATCAGGACCTGACCTATTGGGGGATGGGCGAAACACCGGATCAGATGACCGCATGGATCGCATTGTCGCCTGCCACGATTGCAAGCGGCTGCATGGACTTTGTCAGGGGCAGCCACAAAAACCCGATCCTGCCCCATAACGACACGTTTTCAGACAACAACCTGCTGTCGCGCGGGCAGGAGGTGGCTGTCGATGTGGCAGACGAGGACAAAACGCATATCGAATTGCAGCCGGGTCAAATGTCGCTGCACCATGGCCTCACAATCCATGGCTCGGGACCCAATATGTCGGACGATCGGCGGATCGGGCTGGCGATCCGGTATCTGAACCCGAACGCGCAGCAAAAAGTGGCGGACCGCGATTACGCGGTCTTGGCGCGCGGCGAAGACCGGGTGGGCAATTTCATCCTCATCGAACCACCGACCGAATTGTTTTCGCCGCCAGCCTTGGCGCTTCATGCCCGCATTCGGGAGGATCAGGCCAAGGCGATGACACAAGGCGCGGCGCAAAGCACGCACCTGTACGGAAACGAGGCGACCGGCACGGGGTGACATCGGCAATCGTCGCCGCGCAGGGCCTTCCCCTTCCCGTCTCCATTCGCTATTGCAGGCGCTGACCCGAATTTGTTGACGCAGGACGCATCCCATGGCGATGGAAAAGACATTCAACGCGGCCGAGGCCGAGGCCCGTATCTATGAGGCCTGGGAACAGGCCGGAGCCTTCAAGGCAGGCGCGAACCGTTCGCGCGAGGAAAGCTTTTGCATCATGCTGCCACCGCCCAACGTGACCGGCGCGCTGCATGTGGGACATGCCTTTAACCATACGCTGATGGATATTCTGATCCGCTGGCACCGGATGCGCGGGTTCGACACTCTGTGGCAACCTGGTCAGGACCACGCCGGCATCGCCACGCAGATGCAGGTTGAAAAGAAACTGATGGCCGAAGAGGGCAAGAAGCGCACCGACTACGCGCGCGAGGAGTTTCTGGCCAAGGTCTGGGATTGGAAGGGGCAATACGGCCGCAAGATTATCGAACAGATGACGCGGTTGGGGAATTCCTGCGACTGGTCGCGCAATGCCTTTACCATGGCGGGCGCGCCAGGTGACCCACGCACCGGGCACGAAAACTCACCCAACTTCCATGATGCCGTTATCAAGGTCTTTGTCGATATGTACGAAAAGGGCCTGATCTATCGCGGCAAGCGACTGGTCAACTGGGACCCGCATTTCGAAACGGCGATTTCGGACCTTGAGGTCGAGAATATTGAAACGCCGGGCCACATGTGGCACTTCAAGTACCCCTTGGCGGGCGGCGAGACATATGAGTATTTGGAAAAAGATGAAGATGGGAATGTGATCTTCCGCGAGGAGCGGGATTATATTTCCATTGCAACCACGCGGCCCGAAACCATGCTGGGCGACGGTGCTGTGGCCGTGCATCCGTCGGATGAGCGCTACGCGCCGATCGTCGGCAAACTGTGCGAAATCCCGGTTGGCCCGAAAGAGCATCGCCGCCAGATCCCGATCATCACCGATGAGTATCCCGATCCCGATTTCGGCTCGGGCGCGGTGAAGATCACCGGCGCGCATGACTTCAACGACAACATGGTGGCCAAGCGCGGCGGCATTCCAATGTACCGCCTGATGGACACCAAGGGCGCGATGCGGGCCGATGGCGCGCCTTACGCCGAGGAGGCGGGCAAGGCGCAGGAATACGCGCGCGGCAAAGCGTTCACCGAGAATGAGATCGACGCGATCAACCTGATCCCGGATCACCTGCGCGGACTGGACCGGTTCGAGGCGCGTGTGAAGGTGGTCGAGGAAATCACTGCTGACGGTCTGGCCGTGATGACCCGCGCGGATGATCCGCGTCTGGGCACCAAACTGGGCGAGGATGACGACCCGGCGGCTCTGGTGCCTTTGGTCGAGAGCAAGCCGATCATGCAGCCCTTTGGCGACCGCTCGAAAGTCGTCATCGAGCCGATGTTCACCGACCAGTGGTTCGTGGACGCCGAAAAGGTGGTCGGCCCCGCGCTGGACGCGGTCAGGGACGGCACGGTCAAGATCATCCCCGAGTCGGGCGAGAAAACCTATTACCACTGGCTGGAGAACATCGAGCCCTGGTGCATCTCGCGCCAGCTGTGGTGGGGGCATCAGATCCCGGTTTGGTATGGGCCGAGCATCGTTGTCGACGCTGACGGCAGTGAGAGCGAAGACTATGATAATCCGAAAGCGTTTTGCGCTGCGGATTTCATCTCAGCTAAAGTACTTGCGCAGAATTATTACGATGGGTTCAAGTTTTCTCTGTTTGTCGATGGAGAAGCAGAAGATCGCGGCGCGTCCGAAGATCTCTCAGATGAGATCTATGAAGAACCAGTTGACAGAATATTCATCTGGCGCGACCCCGACGTCCTCGACACCTGGTTCTCCTCCGGCCTCTGGCCCATCGGCACGCTGGGCTGGCCCGAGGATACCGAGGAGATGCGCCGCTATTTCCCGACCAGCGTTTTGATCACCGGCGCGGATATCCTGTTCTTCTGGGTCGCTCGGATGATGATGATGCAACTGGCCGTGGTGAACGAGGTTCCGTTCCAAACCGTCTACCTGCACTCGCTCGTCCGCGACGAGAAGGGCAAGAAGATGTCCAAGACCACCGGCAACGTCATTGACCCGCTGGAGATCGTGGACGAGTTCGGTGCCGACGCGCTGCGGTTCACCAACGCCTCGATGGCGGCAATTGGCGGCGTTCTGAAACTGTCGCGTGAACGCATCACCGGCTATCGCAACTTCGGCACCAAGCTTTGGAATGCCGTCCGCTTTGCCGAGATGAACGAGGTCTTTACCGACGCCGTTCCGCAACTGGATGTGGCAGACCTGAAGCCCAAGGCCGCCGTCAATCGCTGGATCATCGGTGAAACCGCCCGCGTGCGGGAAGAGGTCGACGCGGCGCTGGAAAGCTATCGCTTCAACGATGCGGCGAACGGGCTATATGCCTTTGTCTGGGGCAAGGTCTGCGACTGGTACGTGGAACTGTCGAAACCTCTGTTACAGGGCGACGACGCCGAGGCTCAGACCGAAACCCGGGCCACCATGCGCTGGGTTCTGGATCAGTGCATGGTCCTGCTGCACCCGATCATGCCCTTCATCACCGAAGAGCTGTGGGGCCTGACCGGCAACCGCGCCAAAATGGTCGTCCATGCCGACTGGCCGACTTATGGTACCGAACTGGTCGACGCCGACGCGGATCGTGAAATGAACTGGGTGATCTCGGTGATCGAGAACACCCGCTCGGCCCGTGCGCAGATGCGGGTGCCTGCGGGTCTCTACGTGCCGATGCTTGTGACCGAGATCGACGCCAACGGCCAAGCCGCATGGGACCGAAACGAGGCGCTGATCAAGCGTCTGGCCCGGATCGACAGCCTGACCAAGGCCGATGAGCTGCCCAAAGGCACGATCTCCATCGCGGCCCCCGGTGCGAGCTTCGGCCTGCCGTTGGCGGATATCATCGACATCGGCGCGGAAAAGGAGCGGCTGGAGAAAGCCAAGGGCAAGCTGGCCAAGGAACTGGGTGGCTTGCGCGGGCGTCTGAACAACCCCAAATTCGTGGCCTCGGCCCCGGATGAGGTGGTCGAGGAAGCCAAAGCCAACCTCGCCGCCCGCGAGGAAGAAGAAGCCAAGCTGAACGAGGCGCTGGCCCGTCTGGCCGAGATCGCCTGATCTTCACCTTTTCAAAAATACTCATACCCCAAACCCCGCCGCTGATCCGGCGGGGTTTTCTTTTGCGCGTTCAGACCTTGCCCGCCCCTGCCGCCGCTTGTTAGCAATCACCAACCCCAACCGCCCGAGGCTGTCATGACCCAGTTTGCCCCACCGCTCCAGACAGTCTCGACCGGGCTGGTTGTCGCCATTGTCGGGTTCTTCAGTTCCTTTCCTATCGTGCTACAGGGGCTGGCCGCGATGGACGCGTCTCCGGAGCAGGCGGCCTCGGGTCTGATGATGGCGGCCATCGCAATGGGACTGACCGCCATTGTGCTGAGCCTGTGGTACCGGCAACCGATCAGCGTCGCCTGGTCGACACCGGGGGCGGCGCTGCTGGCGGTGTCCGCGACGCCGACGCTGGGGTTTTCCGAGGCAACAGGTGCGTTCCTGTGTGCTGGGGCGCTGACGGTGCTGGCCGGGCTCTGGCGGCCATTGGGGCGGCTGGCGGCCGCCATTCCAACGACTTTGGCACAGGCCATGCTGGGGGGCGTTCTGCTGCCGCTTTGCATTCTGCCCTTTCAGGCCGCAGTCGAATTGCCCGCGCAAGCCCTGCCGGTGATCCTGACATGGTTCATCGCAGGCCGGATCAACCGGCTGTTCGCCGTTCCGGCGGCCGTTGCCGCCGCCGCGCTGGTTGTGGTACTGAACGCAGGCGACACCTCGGTGACCCCGGCGCGATGGCTGGCGGCACCGGTCTGGACCATGCCCGGTTTCTCGCTGGCCTCGACCATCGGAATCGCCATCCCGCTGTTTATCGTCACGATGGCGACCCAGAATATTCCCGGCATCGCGGTGATGCGCAGCTTTGGCTATACCCCGGCGCCGGGCAGGCTGTTTTCATCCGTGGGTGGGGCAAGCCTGTTATCGGCTCCGTTTGGTGCGCCTGCCACCTGCCTTGCGGCGATCACGGCTGCGATGTGTTCCAACGAGGACAGCCACCCCGATCCCGCGCAACGGTACTGGTCGGCCATCATGGGTGGGGTGTTCTATGGTGTATTCGGCATCTTTGCCGTGGCGATTACCGGCTTTGCATCCCATGCCGATCCGCTGTTGATGGGGACATTGACCGGTGTCGCCCTGATCGGCGTGCTGGCCAATTCGATTTTCGCAGCACTTGAGGTTCCGGCCGAGCGTGAGGCCGCGATGCTGACCTTTGCGATCACCGCATCGGGCATCTCGGTCTTTGGGCTGGGCGCGGCGGTCTGGGGCCTGCTGATCGGCGGGCTGGCCTATCTGGTGAGCAACAGAATCCGGTAGCCGCTTTCGCATCCTGCCCTTGCCGGGATTAATCGCCCCTTGGTTGGTTCGGCAGAACGCAAGGTTGTGATGGCGAAAAACGCCGATTTTGAAATGCGTTACAACATGGCCCGCGATGCACGGCGGGCTTTCATCCGCTGATCATTTGAACTCGGGCTTGCGGCCCTGCATCTGCGCCATCACGACCTCCATCTGATGCGGCTTGCCGATCAGCTCAACCTGCTCGGCGGATTCCGCCTTGAGAACATCCGCGCGGGGCTGGGTTTCGGCCACTTCGATCAGCCGCTTGGCGGCACGGATGGCCGAGGGGCTTTGACCGGCGATGTTCTCGGCAATGGCCAGAGCTTCGGTCAGCGGATCATCTGAAAGCTGCGTGACCAGCCCCCAATCCATCGCCTGCTGCGCACCGATGGGCCGGGCCGTGTAGGTCAGCAGACGCAGAACGTCCGAACGCACAAGCCGGGGCAACAGAACCATGCCACCCATATCGGGGATGATACCCCATTTCATCTCCATCACCGCCAGTTTCGCCTCGGGGTGCGCGATACGGATATCCGCGCCCAGCGCAATTTGCAGGCCACCGCCATAGGCGACACCCTGAATGGCGCAGATCACCGGTACCGGTACGCGACGCCAGATCAGGGCCAGCTCCTGCATCTCGTTGGCATCCTCATGGCTGCGGGTCATCAGCCATTCGGTGGGATCCATATGGGCCATCTTTGCAAAGCTCGCCATGTCGAGCCCAGCGCAGAAGCTTTTCCCCTCGCCCGACAAAACCACGGCGCGGGCGTCCGAGGCGGCGACCTCTTGCCCGGCAGAGAGCAATGCCTTGACCATCGCGTCATCCAGCGCATTCATCTTGTCACCTCTGGTCAGGGTGACATGGGCAACATGGTCTTGATAGGTGACGGATACACGTGACATGGGGGACCTCCCGAAATTCAGTTGCGGCGACCATGCCCGGACGGGACGCCGAATTCCACTGCGACGTCAGGGCAGATCGCTGACAGGCATCCGCCCGAACCAGGGGGAATCGAGCGTCATGACATAGAACTGATCGCCCACGATCCGGCCCCCTGTCGTGATGCCAATACGGCCTTGAGGGTCTTGAAGCGTGCGCAGGATCGTGCCTTCACCATCAAACTGCACCAGCATACCCCGATGGATCGGTGCCGGGCGTACAGCCGGACCCAGCCGCCAGACCACCTTGCGCAGGAAGGGGTACGGCATCAGTGCCTCGGACGGGACACGCGGGCTGGCGAAGGCCATCCAGTAGGTGCCATCACCTTGTGCTTCGAGATTGTCGGGATAGCCGGGCAGGTTGTGCAGCAAGACCTCTTGCTGACCGGCTTTGGGCCCGCTGAGCCACAGCTTGTGTACCCGTGCGCGACCGGTCTCGGCGATCAGCAGGAAATCTGCGTCAGGTGAGAGCGCAATGCCATTGGTATAGACGAACCCAGTGGCAATCTTTTCGGTGCGGCCATCGGGTGTGTGACGGGCGACATAGCCTGTATCGGATTGTTCCCAGATGGTCAGGACCGAAGTCGGCTTGGTCCCGCCCATGGTTTCGGGATCGAACCGGTCGGAAGAGTTCGAAAAATAGATCGTGCCGTCCTGCGCCACGTCCAGTTGGTTTGCATAGACCACGGGCGCACCGTCGATATCGGCCACCACGGATTCAAGCGTGCCCGGCCCAGTCCAGCGCATCACGCCGCGAAAGCTGTCGGCAATGTAAAGCGCGCCATCCGGTCCGGCCCTGAGACCCAGAGGACGCCCACCGAGTTGGTCGGCCACAACAGGGTCGGCCCCGTCAATGCGATAGAGCGTGCCAGACCGGCTGGTCGTATAGACCGCGCCGTCGGGCAGGATGGCGATATCTTCGGGGCCGGTTTCCCCATCCGGCAGGCGGATCAGCTGCGCGGCGTCCAGCGCGGTGTTCTCTGCGAAATCTCCTGTGAAACCGGCATCTTCCGGCATCTCAACGGCGACGGGGATAACGGGAACGGGCCAGAACAGAAGATAGGAAAGGCCCAGAAGAACAATGGCAGACAGTATGCGCATCTGCGCTCCTATTTACGATCTACATCCATACACCGAGGATTTGAAAGATGAACCCAACTATTAGCAGTCCAAGAGCCACATATGAAAGGCCATCAAACAGTGCAGCTCTGCTTCGTTCGCTTTCATCGCTCTGCTCAAGAATAATTCTCACTGCACCATCGCGGTCTAAGTTCTCCGGCAATCCAAACTTGAACAAAAGAACAACACCGGCAATGTCCATTAGCAAGCCGAACGTTGCAAACCATTGACCAACTTCGCTCATTCTAAAAATGTCTTCATTGCTGTTCCTTTATTCAATTCATTCCCTGTTTAGCCAAACGCGGTGCGCGCTTGCCCGAAGCTCGGGCTTGGGGTTATCTGCAGGCATGACAGGACCTCGATACACCCCGCTTGCCCAATCCCTGCCCGCCACCGTGCCCTTTGTGGGCCCCGAAACGCAAGAGCGTCAGCGCGGCGCGGCGTTCATTGCCCGTCTTGGGGCCAATGAGAGCGTGTTTGGCCCCTCGCCCCGCGCGATCCGGGCCATGGAGCAGGCCGCGTCTGATATCTGGATGTATGGCGATCCCGAGAATCACGATCTGCGCCATGCTTTGGGCGAGTATCATGGGGTAACCCCCGAAAATATCGTTGTAGGCGAAGGGATCGACGGGCTTCTGGGTTATCTTGTGCGTCTGATTGTAGGGCCCGGGGATGCGGTTGTGACCTCGGACGGGGCGTATCCCACCTTTAATTATCATGTGGCCGGGTTCGGTGGCGTTCTTCACAAGGTTCCCTATGCCGGGGATCACGAAGACCCGGCGGCCCTGTTTGCGAAGGCGGCCGAGGTGGGTGCAAAACTGGTCTATCTGGCCAATCCGGACAATCCAATGGGCAGCTGGCATTCCGGCGCGGATATCGTGGCGGCGATGGACGCCCTGCCCGACGGGTGCCTGCTGATTCTGGATGAGGCTTATGTGGAATGCGCGCCAGTTGGGACAGCGGCACCCGTCAGCGCAGACGACCCTCGCGTGATCCGGATGCGGACATTTTCCAAGGTCTATGGCATGGCGGGCGCACGGGTTGGCTATGCCATGGGAGCGCCCGACCTGATTGCAGCCTTCAACAAGGTGCGCAACCATTTCGGCATGAACCGCGCGGCGCAGGCCGGGGCGCTGGCCGCGTTGCAGGATGGTGCGTGGCTGGAGCATATTCAGGCGCAAATCGCCGAGGCGCGTGAGCGGATAGGAACGATTGCCCGCGAGAACGGATTGGAGCCGCTGCCTTCGGCCACCAATTTCGTGACGATTGATTGCGGGCGGGATGGGGATTTTGCCAGAGCGGTTCTGGAGGCTCTGGTTGCGCGGGGCCTGTTTGTCCGGATGCCGTTTGCAACGCCCCAGAACAGGTGCATCCGGGTAAGCTGTGGTGAAACAGCAGATCTGGATGCTTTTGCGGCCGCCTTGCCCAAGGCGCTAGCGGAGGTGCGGACAAAGACGGGCTAGCGCTGGTCTGTCTTGCCATCGGGTCAAAGGGGGGCTGTCTGCCCCCCATCGCGCAAAGCGCGATTCCCCCCGAGGATATTTTTGGCCAGATGAAGGGGCGGATCAGTGCTGTTCGTCTGAGGCGTGTCAGGCGGCCAGGACGGCAGCGGCGGCCTCGAGCGCGCCTTTGCCACGGGGGATATCAAGCGCGGCCATGGCCGTTTCCATACCGCCCAGCATCGCCATCACCATTTGCCCGTTGACATGGCCCATATGCCCGAGGCGGAAACAGCTGTCGTAATCCTCCATCCCGAGGCCAATGCCCAGTGTCAGGCCCAGCTGATGTTCAGTGAACGCGCGCAGGGCCGTGCCGCGCCCCCCGTTCAGGCGCAGGGCAGTGACGGCGTGACTGCGGTAGGCGCGGTCGGCAACGTTCAGATGCAGCGCGCCGCCTTCGGCCCATGTTTCGCAGGCCGCCCAAATGGCAGTAGCCAGACGTTCATGGCGGGCCCAGACCTGTTCGATCCCTTCCGCATGGATCAGGTCGAGCGCGGCGCGCAGACCATAGAGGTGATGCGTCGGCGCGGTACCGTCGAAATACTGGTAGAACAGGTCGGGATTGGCGCGCGGCTGCCAGTCCCAATATCGCGAAACACGCGGCATGGCGGCCCGCTTGGCCTGTGCTTTGTCGTTGAAAAAGACAAAGCCTGTGCCTGCGGGGGTCATCAGGCCTTTCTGGCAGGCGGTGACCGTGACATCGACGCCCCATTCATCCATCTCGAACCGGTCGCATCCCAGCGAGGCGATGCAATCGGCCATCAACAGCGCGGGGTGGTCCAGATCGTTGAGCAGTTTGCGCAGTGCCGGGATATCGTTGCGGATCGAGCTTGATGTGTCCACATGAACCGCGAGAACGGCCTGGATCTGGTGGCTTTTATCCGCGCGCAAAGCGTCGGCAATTCGGTCGAGATCCCAGGCGGATGAGTTGCCGAAATCGATCAGCTGCACCTTTGCCCCGATGCCTTCGGCCATCTCGGCCCAGCCATGGGTGAACCGGCCCGAGGCAGGAGCCAGAACGGTTTCGCCGGGGGCGATCACGTTTGACAGAGCGGCCTCCCACGTGCCGTGACCATTGGCAATATAGATGGCAACGTCATGGCCTGTGCGTGCAACCCGACGCAGGTCACGGGTCAGGGCGGGCATCATATCGATGAGCGCGCCATCGTAGATATTGGGCGACGGACGATGCATCGCCTGCAGGACCGCGTCCGGCATCACCGACGGGCCCGGGATTGCCAAATAAGTTCGCCCCTGAGAGAGGGCAGATGTCTGTGTCATGGGGTCAACCTGTCTGAGTTGACGCCCACATTACTGAGGGGCTTCGCGGCGTCAATCCGCCAGCTTCGACGCCTCGCGCGCAAGTGTTTCGATCCCGGCCCAGTCACCGCTTTCGACCATCTGCTTGGGCGCGACCCAGCTGCCACCGGCGCAGACCACGTTGGACAGGGACAGGTAGTCGCGGGCGTTGGACATCGACACCCCGCCTGTCGGGCAAAAGCTGATCTGCGGCAGGGGCGCGCCGATTGCCTTGAGTGCGGGCGCGCCGCCCGAGGCCTCGGCCGGGAAGAATTTCAGCATGTCATAGCCTTTTTCCAGCAATGCCATCGCTTCGCTGGCCGTGGCCGCACCGGGCAGCAACGGCAGGCCCTCGGCCTCGCACGCCGCAAGGAGCGCGTCGGTTGCGCCCGGAGAGACGCCAAACTGCGCGCCCGCCTCTTTAGCGGCGCGGACGTCTTCGGGTGTGACCAGCGTACCTGCGCCGACCACGCCGCCGGGCACCTTGGCCATCGCGCGGATCGCGTCGAGCGCGGCGGGCGTGCGCAAGGTGACCTCGAGCGCTGGCAGACCGCCGGCGACCAATGCCTCGGCCAGCGGGCGGGCCTGCGCGACGTCATCGACGACCAGAACCGGAACGATCGGGGCCAGTGCGCAGATCTCGCGGGTACGTTGGGATTTGGACATGAGATTAAACTCCGAAAATGCTGGCACCGGTGTCGGCCGAGCCGACATTCTGGCGGAACGTACCAAAAAGATCGCGCCCTGCACCGTGTTGATTGGCGGACAGGTCGGCTGTGACGGGCGCGCGGTCCAGCACACCAGCGGTGAGGATTTCCAGATCACCCCTGACCGCATCGACGCGCAGGATGTCACCATCCTGAAGGTATGCAATGGGGCCACGGTCGAGCGCTTCGGGGACAACATGGATGGCGGCGGGCACCTTGCCGGAAGCGCCAGACATGCGGCCATCGGTAACCAGCGCCACTTTCTGGCCCCGGCCCTGCAAGATCGACAGCATGGGCGTCAGTGAGTGCAGTTCCGGCATCCCGTTGGCCTTGGGACCCTGGAAGCGCACGACGACGATGACGTCACCGGTGAACTCGCCCGCCTTGAAAGCTGCCTTGACCGCGTCCTGGTCGTGGAAAACGCGGACCGGAGCCTCGACCACCTGATGTTCGGGGGCGACGGCCGAGACCTTCATGACGGCTGTGCCCAGATTGCCGGTCAGGCGCGACAGGCCGCCAGTGGGCTGGAACGGGTCGCGGGCAGGACGGACGATCTTGTCATTCAGGCTGTGGCCAGCGCCGTCTTGCCAGGTCAGCTCACCATCGATTAGCTTGGGCTCGCGCGTGTAATTGTGCAGGCCCTGACCGGCGACGGTCAGCGTATCGGGGTGCAGCAAGCCTTCTTCGAGCAATGTGCCGATCGTGAACCCAAGCCCGCCTGCGGCGTGGAAGTGGTTCACGTCGGCCAGACCGTTGGGATAGACCCGTGCGACCAGCGGGACCACGGCGGAGATATCCGAGAAATCCTGCCAATCCAGCACGATGCCCCCGGCACGCGCCATGGCGATCAGGTGGATCAGCAGATTGGTCGAGCCTCCGGTCGCCATCAGGCCGACGATACCGTTCACAAAGGCCCGTTCGTCGAGCACCTGATAAACCGGGGTATAGCTGTTTCCCAGCGCGCTGAGCGACAGGGCGCGGCGCGCGCCCTCTTGTGTCAGCGCGTCGCGCAAGGGCGTGTTGGGATTGACGAAGCTGGAGCCCGGAAGGTGCAGGCCCATGAACTCCATCAGCATCTGGTTGGTATTTGCGGTGCCGTAGAAAGTGCAGGTGCCAGGGCCGTGATAGGCGGCCATTTCGGCGGCCATCAGTTCGTCGCGCCCGACCTCTCCGGCAGCGAATTTCTGGCGAACCTTGGCCTTTTCGTCATTGGGCAGACCGCTGGTCATTGGCCCTGCGGGCAGGAACACGGCAGGCAGATGCCCGAACGCCTGCGCGCCGATGATCAGACCGGGGACAATCTTGTCGCAGACGCCGAGGAAGACTGCCGCGTCATAGGTGTTGTGGCTGAGCGCAATGCCAGTTGCCAGAGCAATCACGTCGCGTGAAAACAGCGACAATTCCATCCCTGCTTCGCCCTGGGTGACACCGTCGCACATGGCTGGCACGCCACCTGCGACCTGAGCAGTACCTCCGGCGGCGCGGATCGCATCGCGGATCAGGGCGGGGTACCTTTCAAAGGGCTGATGGGCGGACAGCATGTCGTTATAGGCGGTGACAATGCCCAGATTGCCCGCCGTGCCGGTGGCCATGGATTGCTGGTCTTCACCCGCACCCGCATAGGCATGGGCCTGACCACTACAGGACAGGTGCGCACGAGCGGGGCCCTTGGATCTGGCCTGTTCCATCCGGTCGATATGGGGGCCGCGCAGATCGGCGCTGCGGTCGATGATCCGTTTGGTGACGTCGGAAATGACAGAGTGAACCATGATTACCCTCCGATCTGACGCCAGCGACGCCCATCGCGATGCATCAGCATCAGTGCTTCTTCGGGGCCTGAACTGCCCTGATCGTACTTGGCGGGTTTGTCCCCGCGCTGTTCCCAGCCGTGAATGATGGGATCGACCCAGGCCCAGGCCGCCTCGGCCTCGTCCCCGCGCATGAAAAGGGTCTGATCGCCCCGGATGACATCCATGATCAGGCGTTCATATGCGTCCGGGGATTGCGAGTCATCACCCAGCGCGTCGGCAAAGCTCATGTCCAGAGCAACATCGGACAGGCGGAACCCGCCCTGCCCCGGTTCCTTTATCGTCGTGCGCAGGGTGATGCCTTCGTCAGGTTGCAGGCGGATCACCAGCACGTTGCCGTGCAACGGGCCGACATTGGGAAAGATCGTGTGTGGCGGGTCGCGGAAAAACACCGCGATTTCAGAGGCACGGGCGCGCAGGCGTTTGCCTGTGCGCAGGTAGAACGGCACCCCGGCCCAGCGCCAGTTGCCGATATGAACCTTGAGCGCAATGAAGCTTTCGGTGCGGCTGGCCGGGTTGCCAACGTGATCAAGGTATCCGTCACCGCCCTTGCCAGTGCGATACTGACCACGAGCGATATCCCTGGGTTCGACCGGTTCCAGCGCCTCGATCACCTTGACCTTCTCGTCACGCACCGCGTTGGGAGAGAACTTTGACGGAGGTTCCATCGCGGTCAGGCACAGCAACTGCACCAGATGGTTCTGGATCATGTCCCGCATCGCGCCGGATTGATCGTAATAGGCCCCGCGCCCTTCCACCCCGACGGTTTCCGCCACGGTGATCTGCACATGGTCGACATGGGTCGAATTCCAAAGCGGCTCGAACAGGGAATTCGCAAAGCGCAGCGCCATCAGGTTCTGCACGGTTTCCTTGCCCAGATAATGGTCGATCCGATAAATCTGGTGTTCCTTGAAACACGCCCGCAAGCCTTCGTTCAGCGCTTTTGCCGAGGCAAGGTCATGACCGAACGGCTTTTCAACAACGATGCGGCTGTCCGGCGTGGCCAGACCGGCGTCATGCAGGCGCTGCGCAATGCCCGAAAACAGGCTGGGACCCACCGACAGGTAAAAGGCCCGCACCACGTCGGGGCGCAGCAGCTTGGACAGATCGGACCATCCGGCATCGCCCAGTGCATCCACCGGCACGTATTCAACATGAGACAGGAACCGGTCCAGCGTGTCCTTTTTGAACTTTGGTGCGAATTCCTGCATCGATGCGCGGACCTGATCGCGAAATTCGTCGCTGTCGATATCCGAGCGCGCCGTGCCGATGATCCGCGCCCCATCGGGCATCTGGCCGACCTCGAACCGATGGTACAAGCCCGGCAAGATCTTACGTTGCGCCAGATCCCCGGTCGCGCCGAACAACACAAGATCGAACGGCTCTACCGGAATTACGCGTGAAACCATCACAGGCTCCTTCTCGAGTTTGCCGATATCAGTTCAGCACGGCATGAAACGGCTCTGCGGCACACTGTTACCGCTAACATTGCCTGCGTGATAGAAAGCCTGCGCGAAAAAATCAAGCATAGTTTCCCCAAAAAGCGAGGTTTTGAGGGCTATACCTGACTGCGCAGCCATTCCATCACGGCCGGACGTACGGATTGTTCGCCGCGATGGCGCGCGTCGGCGATGATTTTTCGCACCTCCATCAGGTCGCACCGCAGCAACAGGCTTTTGACCGGACCAATCGACGCCGGGCGCATAGACAGGGTGCGAATACCCATGGCCGCAAGGCACAGCGCCTCGACCGGACGGCCCGCATCCTCGCCACAGAAACTGAGCGGAGTGTCCGAAAGCCCGCAGCGTTCGACAATGCGTTCCATCAGGCTCAGGAAACTGACATTCAACGTGTCATAGCGGCGGCGGACCAGTTCATTTTCGCGGTCAGCGGCAAAAAAGAACTGCTTGAGGTCATTCCCACCGATCGAGATGAAATCGACCTCGTCAAAGAACTTTTGCGGCGCAAAGGCCAGTGAAGGGGTTTCCAGCATCGCGCCGACTTCAAGCGTTTCGGGCAGAACGTGGCCCAGTCGCTTTTCGCGTTCGATGGTTTTGTTCACTTCCCAGCGGGCTTCGCGATATTCCTCGGCCTGCGCGACAAAGGGGAACATGACGGTCAGCGGGCGACCATTGGCGGCGCGCAGAAGGGCCTGCAACTGCATCCGCATCACGCCGCGTTTGTCCAGACCGACACGAATGGCGCGCCAACCCAGGGCCGGGTTGGGTTCGGCCACGTGTTTCATATAGGGCAGTACCTTGTCCGACCCGATATCGAGCGTGCGGAACACCACCCTTTTGTCGCCCGCGGCATCCAGAACCCGCTGGTACTGAGTGACCAGCTCGGACCGTTTGGGCATCTTATTGCGGATCAGGAATTGCAGCTCGGTTCGGAACAGGCCAACACCCTCGGCACCTGACGTTCCCAGCGATGGCAGGTCGGCCATCAGACCCGCGTTCATCACCAGATTGATACGCGTTCCGTCGCGAGTGACACAGGGGGTTTCGCGGATCGAGGCATAGCGTTCCTGTGCCTTGGCCTGCATCGCGATTTTGTCGCGGAAGGCGCTGACCACGCTGTCTTCCGGACGCAGGTGAACAACGCCCTGATCGCCATCCACCAGCACGTGGTCGCCGTTCAGCGCTTCGGTCGTGATCCGGCCCACATGGACCACCAGAGGGATCGCCAGCGCACGGGCCACAATGGTAGCGTGACTGCCGACTGAACCTTCTTCGAGGATGATCCCCTTCAGCGCCCGACCGTATTCCAACAGGTCGCCGGGGCCGATATTGCGCGCGACCAGAATCGGATCGGGTGGCAGATCGGCGCTGTCGGTTTTTCCCTGCCCGGTCAGAATGCGCAGCAAACGGTTGCTGAGATCGTCAAGATCCGCCAGCCGTTCGCGCAGATAGGGATCAGACACCTGCCCCATCCGGGCGCGCGCCTGGGATTGTTCTTTCTCGACTGCGGCTTCGGCGCTGAGCCCCAGGGCAATGTCCTCTTCCATCCGGCGCATCCAGCCTTTGGAATTGGCAAACATCCGGTAGGCTTCCAGCACCTTGAGCTGTTCGGTGTCACCATCCCGGGAAATTTCGAGCATCTTGTCGACGCCGACGCGCAGCTCTTCCACTGCCTCATTCAGACGTTCGCGTTCCCGGTGCGGGTCTTCGGCAATCGGATTGGTGACGACCACGCGGGGTTCATGCAGCCAGACATGGCCTTCGGCGGAACCTTCCTGCGCCGGGCCGCCGCGCAGCAGAACCGATTGCTGGTGCCGTGGCGACAGGGCCGCGCCTTCGCCAACAAAGGCGCCCAGTTCGGCCATTTCGGCCAGCACCATGGCCACCACTTCCAGCGCATAGATCTCGTCGGCGGAAAATTCACGCGCTTTGCGGGACTGGACAACCAGAACACCCAGCTTTTCCCCAAGGCGCTGCACCGGCACGCCGAGAAAGGACGAAAACCGCTCTTCCCCGGTTTCCGGCATATACCGGAACCCTTTTTCAGACGGCGCGTCCGGGGTGTTGACCACCTTGCCGGTCTTGGCGACCCGGCCCACCAGCCCCTCGCCCATGCGCATCCGGGTCTGGTGTACCGATTCCGGCGCAAGCCCTTGGGTCGCACAGAGTTCCAGGGTCTCTTCATCGCGGAACAGATATATCGAGCACACTTCGCTGCGCATGCTGTCGGCGATCAGATGAGTGATCTGATCAAGACGCTCCTGCCCAGCGGCTTCGCTGGCCATCGCCTCGCGCAACCGCCCCAGCAGCTTGCGGGATTCTGTTTCCGTGCCGTCTGCCATGGCCCAACCAATTCAGTGTGTCAGGCGAAACCCTTGGCCGATCAGCTCAGGCCGCCTTGTCCAGTTCAAAGGCATCATGCAGTGCCTGAACGGCAAGTTCCATGTATTTCCTGTCGATAAGAACGGAAATTTTGATCTCGGAGGTTGTGATGACCTTGATGTTGATCCCCTCATCCGAGAGTACCTTGAACATTTTGGCCGCAACACCCGATTGCGAGCGCATACCGATTCCCACCACCGAAACCTTGCAGACACCGGTATCGGCGACCAGTTCGGCATAGTTGAGCTCGCCCTTGTCCTTGATCGCCAGCAGCGCTTTTTCGGCACGGACCACCTGATCGGTGGGGCACGAGAAGGTCATGTCCGTGCGTCCCTCGTCCGAGATGTTCTGCACGATCATGTCGACATTGACACCCTCATCGCTGAGCGCGGTGAAGATGGTCGAGGCGATACCGGGACGGTCCGCCACCGAAACGACGGTCATCTTGGCCTCGTCACGGGAATAGGCCACACCGGCCACAACATTGGATTCCATGATATCCTCCTCGTCAACGACCAGCGTACCGGCCTCGTCGGATTGTTCTTCGAAACTTGAAAGAACGCGCAGTTTCACCTTGTAGCGCATTGCCAGCTCGACCGAGCGAGTCTGCAGCACCTTGGCGCCCAGCGACGCCAGTTCGAGCATTTCCTCGAACGAGATCCTGTGCAGCTTGCGCGCCTTTTCGCAGATGCGCGGATCGGTGGTATAGACACCATCCACGTCGGTATAGATGTCGCAGCGTTCCGCACCAAACGCCGCGGCAAAAGCCACGGCAGTAGTGTCCGAGCCACCCCGGCCCAGCGTGGTGATGCGGCCTTCGGGGCTGAGCCCCTGAAACCCGGCCACAACGGCCACTTTCATGCCTTCGCCGAATTTCTGGTTGATGTTCGTGGTCGGGATGTCTTCGATCCGCGCCTGGCTGTGCGCACTGGTTGTCAGCAGCGGCACTTGCCAGCCCTGCCAGCTGCGCGCCGGAACATCCATTTCCTGCAATGTCAGAGCCATCAGGCCAGCGGTGACGTTTTCGCCCGAAGATACAACAGCATCGTATTCGCGTGCATCAAACAGCGGCGAGGTCTCGTTCACCCAGCCCACCAGCTCGTTGGTCTTGCCCGACATGGCCGAGACGATGACGATCACGTCATAGCCCTTGGCAACTTCGACACCAACACGCTTGGCAGCGCGGCGGATGCGATCCAGGTTGGCGACCGAAGTGCCGCCGAATTTCATAACGAGTACGGGCATGGGGGCAAATGTCTCCGCGCCTTGGATTAGAGGTCCCGAGCCTCATAAGCGAGGGGCACCCCAAGAGCAAGAGCGCAAACAGGACCCGCCTGTGGCACAGGGCCGCTTTACATTGCGCAGGTGCGGTGTCAGCCTGCGAGTAACAACCAAATCAAGAGGTTCCCCATGTTTCGCCTAGCCCTTGCCGTTACTTTGTTGTCGTCGCCTGTACTGGCCCAGGTTGCCAGTGTGGCCGGAACGGACGGAAAGAATGCACTGGGCAAAGTGCCCTGTGCCGCAAATGCCGGTGACCCGATGCAAAGCTGCAATGCGGAATTGCGCCGCCATGACGACGGCACGATAACGCTTGCGGTTGCTCTTGGTGGAGGAGAGGTGCGCCGCATCTATTTCAAGGAAGGCGTGCCGGACTCCAGCAGTTCCACCTCGAAGATGTCGTATGAAACGCGCGGTGATTTGATGGTTATCTATATTGAACCCGGTGAAGTCTATGAAATTCCCAAAGCGGCACTGTCCCGTCAGTAAGCGTGCGCCTGTCCATCATAGGTCTCGAAACAGCCGGTTGAACTGATCGACAGGGCCTCAAAGCGTTCCATCAGGCCCGAGACGGCCTGATCGACATCAATATCGGCGGCCGCGCCGCCCATGTCGGTTTGTACCCAGCCCGGATGATAGATGCCCACGGCGATCCCGTCGGCTTTCAGATCCGTCGCCAGGTTCCGCCCCAGATTCAACGCCGCCGCCTTGGAGGCACGGTAGATATAGCTGCCCCCCGGTGCCCGCGTATGAGACGCCATCTGCGACGAGATGATCGCGACCTTGCCGCCTGCGGCACGCAGATTGGGCAACAAGGCCTGAACGGTCAGGAAAACGCCGGTCACGTTGGTGGCAAAGCTTTGCGCCCACATTTCGGCGGGGTAGCCGTCGATCGTGTGCCCCTTGTCCAGATAGACCCCGGCATTGCAGACCAGCAGATCAACGGGCTGGCCTTTCAGCTGTTCGGCCATTGCCGCCTGTTGGGCAGGGTCCGCCACGTCCAGACGCACCTGCGCGCTGCCATCGCGCGCGATTCCAGTGACCACGTCACCGCGGGTGTCGTAGCGCGAGGCAAGGGTGCGGCCGATACCGCGATTGGCACCGGTGATCACGACATGCATGGATCAGTTGGTCTTTCTGCTGGGCAGAAACGGCAGCGGTGCCACCGGCACGCCATCTTCGATCAGCGATTTCGCTTCATCCGGTCTGGCTTCACCATAGATCGAACGCTCTGGCGCCTCTCCCAGATGCATCTTGCGCGCTTCGCTTGCAAAATCCTTGCCAACGTAGTCCGAGTTCTTTTCCACATGGCGGCGCAACTCGGCCAGAACCTTCGCGATCTCAGGCGAAGGGGTGGCGACGTTGATCTGTTCATTGGATGCTGGCGCGTTTTCAGGTTTTCCCTGCGCATTCCGGGCCGGACGGACACGCGGTGTCATGATCGCCTTCGCAACCTGCGTACATCCGCAAATCGCGCAGGTCACCATCCTGGCAGAGGCCAGCTTGTCAAAGGCTTCTGCGGATTGAAACCAGCTGTCGAATGTGTGGCCTTCACTGCATTTCAACGCGTATTGAATCATGTTCAGTCCAAAATTGCGATTGGCGAATAGATACCGACCAGACTGACAATATCAAGCCTCTCTGGAACTATCTTAATGTGTATATGTCTTAAAGTCGCGTAACAAATCGGCTAGCTCGGGTGATCCGACCTTTTGAGCTGCCTTTTTAGGCGCAAACCACTTGCGCCTGCGCTCGTGCTGTTCAGGGAAATCCTGCGACATAACCTGTACATGCAGCGCAAAAACATCAACCAGTATCAAGGTCGGGGGCTGATTTGGGCTATGCTTGAGGTGCAGAAACTGCCCCAGCCCCGCTGTGCTGCATCGCCCCGTCACGCCCGCTTCTTCCCAAGCTTCCTGCACTGCGGTTTCTGATGGGGTCAGCCCGGGGATGAGCCACCCCTTGGGGATAATCCAGCGCTGGGCCCGGCGCGTCGTGATCAGCAAAACCTCTGGCTGGCCATGCCGGATCCGATAACACAGGGCAGAGGATTGCCGCAAAACAGGGGGTTCCGCAGTCTCAGTCAATACACGCGGCACCGGTCTTGCATTCATTGCGCGACGCACCTTTTGTTCGGGCAACGGACCCTTTGGCCTTATAGGCGCGCATGACACGCCTATTTAGCGCCCACCCCTTGAAAAACTACCATATGAAGTGGTGTCCGCCAAGTCTGGCGTGACGGAGCATTTGTTGATCACATGCGGGCTGACAGCTGCTTCACCAGCTCGTCATGCGAGATATCGGCGTCAACCGCCAGTCTTCGCAGGCCGAAATGCACACGCGCGATCTGCTGGTAATAGCGCGAATAGACATAGTTCGTTCCACCACCAGCCAATGCGCCGAGCACCGGGACGGACTGTGCCGCTAGTTTTTGCCCCAGAACGATCGAAAAGCGTGGTGCCACGGCAGCAATCAGACGCTGCATGGCCGGACCGGTCAGTGTCAGGCGCACCGAGAAAAAGCCGAAATCCGCTCCGTCATCATGCGACAGCGGACCCGATGCGGACAAAACCCGCACACAATCGAACTTCACGTTCTCGGCGGACGGGTCGAAACCTTCGCGCGCGGCGGCCCCCTGAATGGCACGCAGCAGCATGGCGGTTGTTGCAGGCAGCTCCATCAGGGCTGTTGATACACCGCCCAGCCCACCGGCCGCACCCATGGCCGTGGCAAGCGCGGTATTGACCCAGGGCTGCTGATCAGGGATCGCAAGCCGGGACCCCTGAGCCGCGTGCATCGCAAACCACAACGCCTGCTCGGTAGCCCCTGTCAGGCCGTTCCGAACTGGTTCGGGCAATTGCTCGAGCAGTGACTCGGCTGATCCGCCCAGCTTGTTCAGCAGTTTGACACCGGCCCCTCCGGCAGATCGGTAATAACCCGCCAAACGATCCAGTTCAGCCTCGGCATCCACGTTTTCGACAAGAACCACGTTCTGCATGTGCGTCCTCCTGCCTATCAACATCGGCGTTGAACCGTGTCGATTCAATAGGTCAGCGGGTCCAGCGGGTGACGGCCCCATGAACTCCGGACCAGACCCCGGGCGTCAGTTCCAGCCCCAGCACCCGGTCCGGGTTGGTGGGCGGCGGCATCTCGACACCTTGCAGCCGCGCAAAACCAAATCGCCTGTAATAGGGTTCGTCACCGACCAGCATGACCCGCTGCCATCCGAGTTTGCGCCCGGCTTCAACACCGGCATGGATCAGATACCCGCCCAGACCCTCGCCCTGATGAGTAGGGTGCACGGCAACGGGCCCCAGCAACAATGCATCGTGTTCGCCGACATGGACAGGCCAGAAGCGGATTGCCCCGGCCAGAATGCCCTGACCGTCGCGCGCGACCAGAGACAGACCAGCTACCGGCGGCACATCATCGCGCAACCGGTAGGACGACAACGCCTCACGGCCCGGCGCAAAGCACAGATCGTATAGGGCCTCGACTTCCCACCAATCGTCCGGCTCTTCCGGCCTGATCCCGAATTGCTGCACGTTTGCCCTCTTTTCCTTGCTGGAAATCGCCCTAGCACTTCGTTACGCCTTGGGCAAACGCTTGGAGATATGATGTTCTACCGCCCTGAAGACGGCCACGGCCTGCCGCACAACCCATTCAATGCCATTATCACGCCACGCCCGATCGGCTGGATCTCGACCCGTGATGCGGATGGGATCAACAATCTGGCACCCTATTCCTTTTTCAACGGGGTGGCTTACTCACCACCGCAGGTGATGTTTGCCACAACCGGCACGAAACACGATCAGGTCGGCGGCAAGGACAGTATCGCCAATATCGAGGCGACTGGCGTATTCTGCGTGAATGTAGTGGCCAATGCGCATCAGGATGCCATGAATGCCAGCTCGGCCAGCCTTCCGAAGGAGGTGGACGAGTTTGCCCATGCCGGATTAACACCGGTCGAATGCGAAACCATCCCCTGTGCCCGTGTACAAGGTGCCCCGGCGGCGTTGGAATGCAAGCTCACCCAGATCGTGACCCTGCCCGGCGCGGCCAACCGCGTCGTGTTTGGCGAAGTGACAGGCGTGCATCTGCTCGACGACCACATCCGGGAGGGCAAGTTCGACGTAACCTCGTTCAAACCTCTGGCGCGGCTTGGATACCGGGACTATTCGGTCGTGTCCGAGCTGTTCTCGCTCAATCGCCCGGATGATTGAGGTTGTCGGGGGCTCTGCCCCCACCGCCCGTTCCGGGCGGCTCCCCCGGGATATTTTTTGGCCAGATGAAGCAGGGATCCTTCATTCATCTGGCTTCAAATATCCCGGAGCGCGAGGCAGAGCCTCGCAAAAGGATCAGTGGCCGCCCAGAATGCCGGTACGGACCGAATAATCGACGGCAAGTTCATAATCCGGGTCATCATCACTGTCGACCATCAGGTGGCCTGCCTTGTTCAACAGCTTGTGGCAATCCCGGCTCAGGTGGCGCAGCATGACGCGTTTACCCGCGGCCTCGTATTTGGCCGCGATGTTTTCGATGGCTTGCAATGCCGACTGGTCCACCACACGGCTTTCAGCGAAATCGACGATGACGGTTTCCGGGTCATTCGGCACATCGAAAAGTTCGATAAAGCCATCCGATGACCCAAAGAACAGCGGTCCCTGGATTTCATAGACCTTCGCCCCTTTTTCGGTCGCCGAGTCGCGGGTGACCGCGTGGATGCGCTTGGCGTTGTTCCAAGCATAGGCCAGAGCCGAGACAATGACGCCGACAACAACCGCCACCGCGAGGTCTTCCATCACCGTCACGACAGTGACCAGAACGATGACAAAGGCGTCGGTCAGTGGAACCTTGCGCAGGATCTTGAACGAGTTCCACGCAAAGGTGCCGATCACCACCATGAACATCACCCCAACCAGCGCGGCCAGCGGGATCTGTTCGATCAGCGGTGAGGCAAACAAGATGAAGGTCAGCAGAAACAGCGCCGCAGCGATCCCCGCGATGCGGGTCCGGCCACCGGATTTCACGTTGATCATCGACTGACCGATCATCGCGCAGCCACCCATGCCACCGAAAAAGCCGGTCACGATATTCGACGCACCTTGCGCGATACATTCCTGAGAAGCCCCGCCGCGCTTGCCGGTGATCTCGCCCACAAGGTTCAGGGTCAGCAGGGATTCGATCAGGCCAATCGCAGCCAGAATGACGGCGTAGGGCAGGATGATCTCAAGCGTGCCCCAGTTCACCGGAACCATCGGGATGTGGAAGGCAGGCAGGCCACCTTCGATCGAGGCCAGATCACCGACGCGCGGGACATCCAGCCCCAGACCGATCACCAGCGCAGCGACAACCAGAATACCGGCCAAAGGTGCTGGAATGAGACGCGTGATGCGCGGCACCACCCAGATCACCGCCATTGTCAGTGCCACAAGGCCTAGCATGGTGTATAGCTGCGCACCCGAGAGCCATTCTCCACCACCCATGCCGTGACCGGTGTTTTCCATGGTACCCGGCACCTTGAACTGGCCCATCTGGGCCAGAAAGATCACGATGGCCAAGCCATTCACAAAGCCCAGCATCACCGGGTGCGGCACCAGTCGGATGAAGCGGCCCCAGTGCATCGCCCCGGCGATAACCTGGAGGATCCCCATCAGAACCACCGTCGCGAACAGGTATTCGACCCCATGTTCGGCCACCAAAGCCACCATGACGACCGCCAGCGCGCCCGTCGCTCCCGAGATCATGCCGGGTCGCCCGCCGATCAACGCGGTGATGAGCCCCACAAGGAACGCGGCATAGAGGCCCACCAGCGGATGCACGCCTGCCACAAAAGCAAAGGCCACGGCCTCGGGCACCAGCGCGAGGGCCACGGTCAGGCCGGACAGCAGCTCGATCCGCAGGCGAGAGAAGGTCAGCCCCTCATCCGGCACCCAGCGCAGATCGGGTATGGCGATACGGTTGGCAAAACTTGCCAGCAAGGCTCGGGGCATTGGACAGTCCTATAGGATATTATGTTCGCGCGAAGGGGTCGTTGTAGCGGGCGCGCCGCTGTTAAGCCACCGCAGGAGGTGGGATGCAGCCATGCGCACAGCGCATAACTTGCCTCTCGGCAACGTGATTTGCGGCACCCGGATCAAGCACCCAAATGTGAGTTCATGCGTTGGATTGCCCTCATATTTCTATCGGCCCTGCCCGCCTTTGCACAGGATTTGCAAGGGAATGACACCGCCGGAAACTGGCGTGTCACGCACCATGAAATTTTCGGCATCTGGAATTCGATTTGTGACGAGCGTGAAGAAGCCGGTGCTTTGGTGCAGCGCTGTTACATAAGGCGCGCTGAGGTGTTTTCCTTGCGTCCGAAATTTGCGGCGCAGTTCATGTTCATCACACCTGAGCCAGATGGATTCAAAATCGAGTTTGGAATTGAGCCGGGTACCTTCTTCAACCCTTCTGGATTCCGCATAGAGAAAGATCAGGATGTGATCTGGCGCACGCGGCGTCCCGGTTGCCTGACAGGGTTAAGCTGTACGTTCGAGGATCATCGCGCCGACGGCCTGCTGGACGCCATGCTGAACGGGGATGCGTATCGTTTTGAGTTTCGTGACAGGCATGGTCAATCGCAAGACCTGACGTGGCCGCTGGATGAGTTTGGAGCCGCCTGGGCGGATTTCAACACGCAATCTCAACAGCGTAACCTGCTGGCGAAACAGGAATAGACCTCTTGTCAATTTCGGGTCGAACCCGCACAAATTCAATATCAGTATCTCAGGCGGAGCAGGACAGTGACCCAAACCAGGATTGCCGTTATCGGCGGATCAGGCATCTATGACATCGATGGGCTGGAAAATGCGGACTGGGTCAGTGTCGATACCCCTTGGGGGGCACCTTCGGATCAGATCCTGACCGGGTCGCTGGACGGTGTCGCGATGGCCTTTCTGCCGCGCCATGGGCGCGGGCATGTGCATTCGCCCACCGATGTGCCCTATCGCGCCAATATCGACGCGCTGAAACGGCTTGGTGTGACGGATGTGATATCGGTCTCGGCCTGCGGGTCGTTTCGCGAACACATGGCACCGGGCGATTTTGTCATCGTCGATCAGTTCATCGACCGGACATTTGCGCGCGACAAGAGCTTTTTCGGCACAGGCTGCGTCGCCCATGTCAGTGTTGCGCATCCGACCTGCCCGCGCCTGTCGGACGCCTGTGAGACCGCAGGCAAGGCTGCCGGTATCACGATCCATCGCGGCGGCACCTATCTGGCGATGGAAGGGCCGCAGTTTTCTTCTCTTGCGGAATCGAAAATGTATCGCGAGCAATGGGGCTGCGACGTGATCGGCATGACCAATATGCCCGAAGCCAAGCTCGCCCGCGAAGCCGAGCTTTGTTATGCCTCGATCGCGATGGTCACCGATTTTGACAGCTGGCACCCGGATCATGGTGAAGTGGATGTGACCACCATCATTGCGACCCTGACCGGCAATGCCGACAAGGGCCGTGCACTGGTCAAGGGCCTTCCCGCCCTGTTGGGGGCTGACCGCGCGCCCTGCCCGCATGGCTGTGACCGGGCGCTGGAATATGCCATCCTCACCGCACCCGAAAAGCGCGATCCGGCGCTGCTGGCCAAGCTGGACGCGGTGGCCGGGCGAATTCTCTGAAATCAGTTCTGTGGCAGGCGGTCTTGAACGGTCTGCCACAGGCCGTATGACCACAAGTCGTTGTGGGTTCCGCCGGGAATCGAGAAAAACTCGACCCTCTCACCGCCCATCTCGGCAAGGCGCGCGCCGTGATGCACTGGAACGGTTTGATCATCTGTGCCGTGGAAGATCAACGTCGGCATCTCGATTGTCCCGATGATGTCGCGGGTGGCAAACTGGTCGCGCATCAGTGACGCTACGGGCAACCAAGGATAGCGTTCAGCCGCCACATCCACAGTCGCAGTAAATGGCGCTTCCAGCACCAGCATCTCGGCCTCGGGCCGTTGCGCCGCAACCGCCGCAGCCACTCCTGTACCAAGGCTTTGGCCGTGTAGAACAACTGGCTCTCCGGCCCTACGCAAATGGTCAAACAACTCTAATCCGTCCGAGATCAAACCTGCTTGGGACGGCGCGCCTGTACTTCCCGGAAACCCGCGAAAGCTGGGCGCCAGAAGCCCGTAGCCGCTGTTCAGTATCTCTTGAAATCGGGCCGCGCGGTCGCTCAGATTGCCGCTCTGGCCGTGAAAGAACAATACGGTCGGGGCACCTTCGACGGCTGCCGGCGCGGCCCAAACCGTCAGAACCGTACCATCGGACATAGGCAGTGAAAGCACATCGATATCCGCCAAAGAAACCGAGGCTGGATCAGGCAATTCACCATCTGGCTTGTAAAGCAGCGATTGCTGGTTGAAGTACATGTATCCAACGATGATCCCATACACGACGCCACCGGCCAGCATGAGGCCAAGCAGCAACCGTTTGATGCGATTGATCCGCTTCAACGAATTGGCATCTGTACTTTGGATCTGCACCTTTACCTCCTGCAATGTTGTGCCTTTTAGTCTGGGCAGGTTCAGGACCGTTTCAAGATGAATGAGCAAAGCTTCATCCAAACTTCAAGTCCTTGTCACACTGCCTAAATCTATGAGCTTTGCGATTCAGATGCGAGAAACGCACAGGTGCTCGATCTTGTCGCCTCAAAAACAGCCAAACGATCAAGGCAGATGCTTGACGTTGGCATCATACAAGGGCTTGGTGTGACGACACCTTTACAGGAGACACCATGTCGCTTGAACTCTGGCTGGCTTTTGTCGCCGCCTCCACCGCTTTGCTGCTGATCCCGGGCCCGACCGTGCTGTTGGTGCTGAGCTATGCGCTGTCCAAGGGGCGCAGTGTTGCCGTGGCCTCGGCCACAGGGGTGGCTGTGGGGGATCTTGTGGCGATGACCGCATCTTTGTTGGGACTGGGCGCGCTTGTTCTGGCCTCGGCCACCTTGTTTTCCGTCCTCAAATGGGTCGGAGCGGCTTATCTGGTCTGGCTTGGAATTAAACTGCTGCGCAGCGCCCCGGCAAGTAGTCTGGGAACGGTCGCGACCGGGCGGGATATCACCCCCCGCAGCGTGTTTGGACATGCGGCCGCTGTCACGGCACTGAACCCGAAATCCATCGCCTTTTTCATCGCCTTTGTGCCGCAGTTCCTGCGCCCGGCTGAACCACTGGGGCCGCAATTTGCCATCCTGATCGCCACTTTCGTCGGACTGGCCTGGCTGAATGCCCTGGCTTATGCGTTGCTGGCCGACCGGTTGCGGCGGCTGATTGGCCGCGCCAGCGTGATCACGGGGATGACGCGGTTTGGCGGGCTGACCCTGATCGGGATGGGTGTCGTTACGGCAGTTCTACGCCGTCCGGCCTGATCCCTTTTCAGTTTTCGGCGTTTTCCTTCATGAACCCGCGGATAAACCGGCGGATTTCGCGGGCCGCAGACGTATCCAGCTCCCTGCACAACTCGACAAACGCGTCGCGTTCATCCTTGTCCAGACGCAGAACCAGCTGGCTGTTTTTCTTCGTCGATCCCTTGCCGTCTTTCTTTGGCACGCGCGTTGCTCCTAGCAAATGCTCGTTACTTTAGGCGATGCATTGCGTATACATAGCATAGTGATTGTCGTTATCTGGCACTTAACAGAACCGGAACGGAAATGGCAATGAACTTTCGAACCACACGAGCCTTTCTTTTGCGAAATCAACGCAATTGGCGTAAACCGCACTTGTCTTTGCCACCTGTCACACTTCACCGGTATTACGGACCGCCCAAGGCTGTGGTTTAGCGCCGCTGGTGATCGCGTAAATGAATTGTTCCTTGCATGGCTAACCCTCTTGGGCCAAACACGTTTTGGTATTTGAAGCGGAAAAGGGTTGGTTCATGTCAAGGAACAAGACTGTCAAAGACTACATCCGGACGATTGTCGACTTCCCGCATGAAGGAATTCTGTTTCGCGATGTGACGACTCTGTTTGCCGATCCGCGCGGATTTCGGATGGCCATTGACCAGATGCTGCACCCCTATGCCGGGGAACGCATCGACAAGGTTGTCGGTCTTGAGGCGCGGGGCTTTATCCTTGGGGGTGCGATTGCGCATCAACTGAGCCTGGGTTTCGTGCCGATCCGCAAGAAAGGCAAGCTGCCCGGCACAACGATCAGCCAGGACTACAAGCTGGAATATGGCGAAGCGATCGTCGAGATCCACGATGACGCCATCCAACCGGGGGAAAAGATCCTTGTCGTTGACGACCTGCTGGCCACAGGCGGCACTGCGGCGGCGGGCATCAAACTGATCGAGCGTTTGGGCGGTGAGATCGTCTCATGCGCGTTCATTATCGACCTGCCTGACCTCGGTGGTCGCAAGCTACTGGAAGATATGGGTATGGACGTGCATGTCCTGTGCGAATTCGAAGGGCTTTAACGCGGCAAGCTTCGGATAGTGAAAAAGGGGTCAAGGCCAGGTTCACGCCTTCAGAACCGCGCCGGGGTTCATGATGCCATGGGGGTCCAGCGCCGCCTTGATGGCCCGCATCGCATCCAGCTTTACCGGATCGCCATAGCGTTCCAGATCGCTCGTTTTCATGCGGCCCACGCCATGTTCCGCGCTGACCGAACCGTCAAAAGCGTGGACCAGATCATGCACGGCCCGCTTGACCACGGCGCTCTGACCTTCAAATTCCGCGCGGCGCTGCCCCTCCGGGGGAAAGACATTGTAATGCAGATTGCCATCCCCCAGATGGCCAAAGCAATTGATCCGGAACGGCCCGAGACTGGAAATCACCTTTTCCCCTTGGCGCACAAAATCCGGAATTCCTGAGATCGGGATCGAGATATCATGGCTCGACACCGAGCCGATCAGGCGGTTGGCCTCGGGGATACGCTCGCGCACGGCCCACAACTCACCGCGCTGCGCCTCGCTTTGTGCAATCACGCCATCCTGAACCAGCCCAAGTGCTTGCGCCCGGACAAAGATGTCCTCCAGCGCGTCGGACGGAGACTGCCCCGGAGCCAGCCCCAACTCGATCAGAACGCTCCACTCTGGCGGTGTCTTAAACGGTTGCCGGACGTCCGGCAGAACCTCGGACAAGAACTCTAACCCTTGCTGGTGGATCAGTTCGAAAGTGCTGACAGCCTCGCCCACGCGATCATGCACCAGAGCCAGCAGGGAAATGGCGGCTTCGGGTGACGCCACCTGAAACATCGCCGTCCCGATCGCGGCAGGCCGGGGAAACAGCTTGAGCGCAGCTGCAGTGATGATCCCAAGCGTGCCCTCTGCCCCGATCAGCAGGTTGCGCAGGTCATAGCCTGTGTTGTCCTTTCGCAACCGGCTGAGACCGTGCCAGATTTGACCGTTGGGCAGAACGGCCTCGAGCCCAAGGCACAGGTCGCGCGCATTGCCATATCGCAAGACGTTGACGCCTCCCGCATTGGTGGACAGGTTGCCCCCGATCCGACAGGATCCCTGCGCCGCCAGCGTCAAGGGAAACAGGCGGTCTTGCGCTTCAGCCGCGGCTTGGACGTCCTGCAAAATGGCGCCGGCCTCGGCAATCAGCACATTTTCAGTGGAATAGACGGACCGGATGGCTGTCATCCGTTCCAGCGAAATCACAAGGGGCGCTGGCCCGTGCGGCATCACCTGCCCCCCGACCAGACCGGTTCCACCACCATAAGGCACCACCGGAACGCGCTCCCCGCACGCCACCTGCACCAGTACCGAGACCTCCTCGGTTGTGCGGGGCAAGGCCAGCAGGCCAGCCTGTCCGGCAAATCGCCCGCGCGGCTCTTCCAGATACCGGTCGGCCACCGGGCGCAACACCTGATCGCCCAGTTTCGAGCGGATCAGCGTGGCAATGCGGTCATCAGCGGGGTTCAAACTCATACGCTTTCAATGCCCAACCGATTCCTCCACGGCAAGCCTTATTCCAGATCAATCAGATAGCGCGGCTCCAGCACGACAACCGTTGGCCGATCCGGCAAGTCACGCAGTGAGACGGTGATCTCGGACACGCCGTCACGTTCAACCGGGAACTCATCTCGGATATCCACGAGGAAGCGATCCAGCGAAAACTCCGAGAACCAGTGCATCGGAACGATCACCGAGCTTTTCAGCCGCTTCAGAACCGAGATCATGTCAGGCAAGGGCATGGTTGTTCCGCCATCAACGGCGGCCATGACCACATCCAACCGACCCAGCGCAGCAAACTGTTCGTCTGAAGGTACATGATGCAAATGTCCCAGATGACCGATGCACAGACCTTCGACCTCGAACACGAAGATCGAGTTGCCGCGTTCCTCTACCCCGCCATAGGCCGAGCGGATATCGGTCGGGACATTGCGTATCAGCATCTCGCCCAGATCCAGATGATGTTCGATTCCTTGCCCGAACTCTCCCCATCCCGGCAGGACATGCGGGATCGCCGGGTCGGGATGCGCCGTCCAATGGGTGTCATGGGCATGGTTCATCGTCACCACATCGGGAATCAGATCGGCACCCCCGATGAACCCGGTAAAATCGGTCACCACATTCAACCCGCCACGGGTCTGGATCATAAAGGCGGCATGCGCGACATAGCTGATGCGCACCGAAAACTCCGGTACCGGGTCCTGCCACGCGGCTTTGTGCAGATATTCGATCCCCGGCGCCGCGTCGGCGATGGCGATACAATGGCTCGGCCGTCGCTCCTGCGCCACGGCCCCGCCCGAAATCACCATCAATGCTGCAACCAACCAGCGCATACTCGAAGTGTAGCGCAGATCGCCACCAAGTCATGCCCCTTGTTCATCTGGCCAAAAATATCCCGGGGGAGGTGCGGCTTGCCGCGGCGGGGGCAGAGCCCCCTAGCCCGCGTCTGTCTTGCCACGCCGGTCGGACCGCAGGCTGGCATAGAGAACATGCGTCCGCCATCGCCCGTTGATCTGTAGATATGACTGCGCCACGCCTTCATATTTGAAGCCTGAGCTTTCCAGCAAACCGCGCGACGCCCGGTTTTCCGGCAGGCACGCGGCTTCGATCCGGCTCAGATCCAGACGGGTAAAGGCGTGATGCACCATCGCGCCGATCGCTTCGCGCATGTATCCCTGACGGGCAAAGGATTCACCGGTCCAGTAACCCAGGGTTCCGGCCTGCGCAGGGCCGCGCCGAATATTGTCCAGCGTGATCGCCCCGACCAACACATTGTCTTCACGGCGAAACAGGAACAGCGGGATTGCTGTACCACTCGCGACCGAGCGCTGAGCCCAGTAGACCCGATTGGTAAAGGATTTGCGGCTCAGGTGATCCTTGGCCCAGATCGGCTCCCACGGGGTCAGGTAACCTTTTGAGGCGCGCCGCAACGCTGCCCAATCATTGAAATCGGAATGTACAGGCGGGCGCAAGCTGAGCCGCGCGGTCTCGAGTTTCAGCTTGCGTCTGCCCAACAGCATCACGCTGCACGCCTCTCCTGCAAGTCCGCCAATGTCGGTGCGTCTGCGACCGGTCCGTAAAGCGCCAGCGCCGCCGGGGCCTGAACAGCCATGGTTTCGGCAAAGGCGCGCACGTCTTCGGTGCTGACCGCATCGATCTTGGCGACCGTGTCTTCCAGCGAAGGTACCCGTCCCCAGATCTGCACCAGCCGCGCCAGACGCTCAGCCCGATTCGACGGGCTTTCCAGCCCCATCAGCATCCCGGCCTTCATCTGGGCGCGGGCACGGGCGACCTCTTCGGGGCTCATGTCCTCGGCGGCGCGCTTCATCTCATCGATCGTGATCGTCGCCAGCTCGGCCACCTGATTGGCCGAGGTTCCGGCATAGATCGTGGTTGTTCCGGTATCGGCATAGGCACCGGTCTGCGCAAAGATCGTGTAGCACAGCCCACGTGTTTCACGCACTTCCTGAAACAGGCGCGAAGACATGCCACCGCCCAATGCGGTCGAATAGATCTGCGCCGTATAGATCGCATCGTCGCGATAGCCGGGGCTTTCCAGCGCCAGAGCGAAATGCGCCTGTTCCAGCTCTTTTACCTGCCGGGCTTCGCCACCGGTAAAGCGTGCAACCTCGGGGATCAGACCCTTACGGGATTGCAGATGGCCAAACATCTCTTCGGCCAGTTTCATCAGCATATCGTGATCCACAGCACCTGCTGCAGACAGGATCATCTGTTCGGGGCCATAATGTTCCGTCACAAAGCCCGACAGATCCTCACGCGAGAAGGCACTCACCCGCTCCGTTGGGCCCAGGATCGTCCGGCCCAGGGGCTGGTCGTGATAGCTCTGCTCCTGCAGCCAGTCAAAGATCACATCGTCGGGCGTGTCATGGGCCTGACCGATTTCCTGAAGGATCACGCCCCGCTCGACCTCGATCTCGCGCGGATCGAAAACCGGGTTCAGAACGATGTCGCCGATGACATCCATCGCCAGCGCTACGTCGTCCTTCAGAACGCGTGCATAATACGCCGTCACCTCGCGCGAGGTATAGGCGTTGATATAGCCGCCCACATCCTCGATCGCCTCGGCAATCTGCAAGGCCGAACGGCGCTCGGTTCCCTTGAACGCCATATGCTCAAGGAAATGCGCGATGCCGTTCTGCTCGATCCGCTCATGCCGCCCACCGGCGGTTACCCAGATGCCGATGGCCGCTGATTGCAGCCCCGGCATGTGCTCACTGACGATACGAAACCCGTTCTTCAGTTGGTCTTGTCTGACAGTCACTCAGCGATGTGCCTTTTTATATGATCCTCAAGGGCAACCAGATCATTGGCGATGCGGGTCACCCGTTCCGGACGTTCATACAGATCAGACATGCGGGAGGGAAGAGGCGGATGTTCGCCACTCGCCTTCTCGACCGCGGCCGGGAATTTCGCCGGGTGCGCGGTGGCCAGCGTGATCATCGGAACGTCTGCCGCGCGGTGCTCTTCGGCAACCTTGATGCCCACGGCGGTGTGCGGGCAGACCAGTTCGGCACTGTGCGCCAGCGTGGATTTGATCGTGGCCAACGTTTCCTCTTCGGACACACGGCCCGAATCGAAATTCTCACGCAGCGCTTCCATCGCACCCTGGCTGATATTGAAACCACCCTTTTTCAGCTCATCCATCAATTGTGCGACGGCCCCGCCATCTTCGCCATAGGCATAATAGAGCGCGCGTTCGAAATTCGAGCTGACCTGAATATCCATCGACGGGCTGATCGAAGGGATGGTTTCACCCTTGAAATACCCCTCGCCTGTCAGGCAGCGATGCAGAATGTCGTTCTGGTTGGTCGCCACCACAAGGCGGTCAATCGGCAGCCCCATACGCTTGGCCAGATAGCCTGCGAAGATGTCGCCAAAGTTGCCGGTTGGCACCGTGAAGCTGACCTTGCGATGCGGCGCGCCAAGGCTGACGGCGGCCGAGAAGTAATAAACGATTTGCGCCAAAACGCGGGCAAAGTTGATCGAGTTCACACCCGCCAATTTCACGCCGTCGCGGAAATCGAAATCGTTGAACATGTCTTTCAGCGCGGCCTGGCAATCGTCGAAATCGCCATCCACGGCCAGAGCATGTACATTGCTGTCCGCAGGCGTCGTCATCTGTCGACGCTGTACTTCGGACACGCGGCCATGGGGAAACAGGATGAACACATCCACCGCGTCCAGCCCGCGGAACGCCTCGATCGCGGCTGAACCGGTATCCCCACTGGTCGCGCCGACGATGGTCACACGGTCACCACGACGTTTCAGCGCCACCTGGAACAACTGGCCGATCAGCTGCATGGCAAAGTCCTTGAAGGCCAGCGTGGGGCCGTAGAACAGTTCCAGCAGGAAGTGGTTCTCGTTCAGCTGCTTCAATGGCGCGCGGGCATCGTGGCCGAAGCCTTCGTAAGCGCGGGCGATGATGGCCTTGAACTCATCCTCGGCAAATGAGCCGCTGACATAGGGCCACATCACGCGGAATGCGATTTCTTCGTAGGGCAATCCAGCCAACGCCGCGATCTCGTCCTGCGACATCACCGGGATCTCGGCGGGCAGATACAGGCCACCGTCGCGGGCAAGCCCGGTCAACATTGCCTCTTCAAACGTCAGTTCGGGCGCCTGCCCTCGGGTCGAGATATATTTCATGTCGCGTCACTTTCAGAATTGGCACGGCTGCGCCACAGGAAGTATCCAGTCATCGCGGCCCAGACCAGAGCCAGACCAAACCAGGTGATTGCATATTGCAGGTGATCGTTTGGTATGCCCGCCGTGTCCACCGGCAGCGGTGTCACATTCGGATCGGTTTGCGAACGGGCGATCAGCAGAACAGGCTCCGCGCCCAGTGCAGCCGCAAGCGCGGGCACATCGCGGGCGAACCAGATATTGGCATCGACATCAGGTGCGGGCGTGTAACTGTCAACCTCGTCCGGCCAGTGCAGATTGCCGGTGATCTCCATCTGCCCGTTGCGCCGCCCGGCCTGTTTGGCCGTGGTCGGGATGAACCCCCGGTCAATCAGAATGGTCCGGCCCCCGGTATTGAACGGCTGAATGATGCGATACCCCGCACCGACCTGTTTGAGCGACACAAGAACATGGATCTCCGCAGGCTCCATCTCGCCCGACACCGTTACCGGCAGGTATTTGTCTTGATCCACCGAAACCTGCGGCGGCAGGGAAACCGGCGTGGCCGAGATCCGATCTTCGATCTCGGCCAAAACGTCCTGCTTCCATGCCAGGCGCTGCACCTGCCAGATGCCCAGCGACAGCAGCACGCCCAAACCGGCGAGGCCGAAGATCAGCAGGAACAGGATACGGCGCATGTCAGGACCAAACTTCTTTTCAGGAACCGGCGTCTTGTTAAGGGGCGTGCGGGCTGAATTGCAACCACGCAATTGTATGGGGCGCAATCTTGCGCCCCGCATAGAGAAAAAGCCGCCCCTTGGGGCGGCTTTTGCAATTGATCGGCCTGACCGGCGCTACATCAGCGGAGCCTGGCCCCAGATGTAGACGGCAAAGAACAGGAACAGCCAGACAACGTCGACGAAGTGCCAGTACCAAGCCGCAGCTTCGAACCCGACGTGTTTTTCCGGGGTGAAGTCACCCTTCAGCGCGCGGATCAGGCAGACGGTCAGGAAGATCGTCCCGATGATCACATGTGCGCCGTGGAAACCCGTTGCCATGAAGAAGTTGGAATAGAACTGGTCGCCGCCGAATTCCCAGCCTTCATGCTTGAGCAGTTCGGCGTATTCATAGCCCTGCAAGAAGGTAAAGGCGATGCCCAGCACGATGCCAATGGCCAGACCATTGATCAGCGCCTTGCGGTCATTGTCATGCACCAGTGCATGGTGCGCCCAGGTGATCGCACAGCCTGACAGCAACAGGACCAGAGTGTTGATCAGCGGCAGGTGGAACGGGTCAACGGCATGAATATCCGGCTGGATGTATTCGGTGCCTGCATAGTCGTACATCGGGTACATGCGATGTTTGAAGAACGACCAGAACCAGGCGAAAAAGAACATCACCTCGGACATGACGAACAGGATGAAGCCGTAACGCAGACCGATGCGGACAACAGGCGTGTGATCGCCCTGACGGCTTTCTGCGACCACATCCGACCACCAGGCGAACATCGTATAAAGCACCGCTGCCAGACCGGCCCAGAACATGAAGGGCGTGATGCCTTGCATCCAGAGAACGGCTCCGAACAGCATGACAAAGCCGCCGACGGCGCCGATCAGAGGCCAGATCGACGGGGCCAGAATGTGATAATCGTGGTTTTTAGCATGTGCCATCAGCGTCCCTCACCTACAGGCGTTAGTTCGTGTTTGTATCTGCCTGCGCATCGAGGGCGGCATAGCCCTCGGGCAGGTCAATTTCGTAGAATGTATACGACAGCGTGATCGTATGAACATACTTGGCTTCAAGATCCTCGACCATTTCCGGGTCGACGAAGAACGTCACTGGCATCTCAACGCGTTCGCCAGGTTGCAGCACCTGCTCTTCAAAGCAGAAACAGGCAATCTTCTGGAAATACCCACCCGCAGAATAGGGTGCCACGTTGTAAGACGCCTGCCCGGCAATGGGGCGGTCTGTCGGGTTATAGGCCTCGTAAAAGGCGAGGCCGGTTTCGCCGATGCGCACATCCATCTCGCGCACGACCGGCTTGAACTCCCATTCCATATCCTTGGCCTTGGACGCGTCAAAGCGGATGGTAACTGTGCGATCCAGAATGGTATCGGGGGCGGTTTCGGCAACACCAGTGGTGCCGCCAAATCCGGTCACCCGGCAGAACCAGTTGTAAAACGGCACCGATGCCCAGGCGAGACTGCCCATCAGGACAACCACGCCGACGGTCTGGACAACCGTTTTCTGAGGACCGGACAACGCCATCAGTTCTGAACCTCTTGCGTCGCCCTGTTGAAATCAGTGCCCGAGACCTTGACGATGGTCAGGCCAAAGATAATCACGATAAAGGCAGCCAGCGTCAGGCCCACACCCAGATTGCGGCTGAACCGGCGCTGATGCAGCTCGTGGTCTTTGCGAAGGCTCATGACCATCCCCCCAGACCATAGGGTTTTAGCAAGGCTTCGGCCAGAACGGCACCGAAATGCAGGAACAGATACAGCAGCGACAGCTTGAAGAAACCGCGTTCAACCTTGAAGT
>NZ_JBXWQZ010000044.1:0-40046 GCF_059612645.1 Ruegeria sp. YKSF131
ATGCTGGCGCTCGACAGCCTGTCCCGCTTTGCATGGCAACCCGGAATGGCACAGGAATTTCCGATGGATATCAACCCTCTGCGGGACTCTCCACCGGAACAAGAACAAGAGAAGGAGCAGGCCTGATGGAAGCGCTCGTAGCCTCTGCCGTCGGTATCTTGACCGCTGCCGGAATATTCCTGATCCTGCGCCGCCGGACGTTCCCTGTTATTCTGGGCCTGTCGCTGATTACTTACGCGGTCAACGTGTTCCTGTTCGCGACCGGGCGCCTTGCGCTGAACGCCCCCCCGGTTCTGAACAAATACAAGGACGTCGCTTATACCGATCCTCTGCCACAGGCGCTGGTGCTGACCGCAATTGTGATTTCCTTTGGGATGACCGCAGTGATCGTGATGATCTCGCTCAGCGCGTACCTGTCCTCCAAGGATGACCATATCGACATGACAGCGCAGGACAGCGTAGATGCAGCAGGAGAAGACGCATGAACCACTGGATCGTTGCGCCGATCGTCCTGCCCGCGATCCTGGCTCCGTTTAACATCATGGTCCTGCGATACCATCTGGATTTGCAGCGCATCTTTTCGGTTGCCGGTGTTGTAGCCCTGTTGGGTATCGCCTTGACGATCACGGCACAGGCCTCGGGCGGAGATATTCAGGTATACGAGCTTGGCAACTGGCCTGCCCCGTTTGGCATTGTCATGGTGCTGGATCGAATGTCAGCCATGATGGTTTTGCTGACAGCTCTGCTTGCCCTGCCGATTGTGCTTTACGCCATTGCAACAGGCTGGGACAACCGGGGCAAGCATTTCCACGCCCTGTTCCATTTTCAGCTTATGGGTGTCTGCGGCGCTTTCCTGACCGGAGATGCCTTTAACCTTTTCGTGTTTTTCGAAGTTCTGCTGATCGCCTCTTATGGCCTGATGACCCATGGTGGCGGTGCGGTGCGGTTGAAGGCGGGTGTGCAATATGTCGCTTACAACCTGTTGGGATCGACTTTGTTCCTGTTTGCTTTGGGCACGATCTATGGCGTGACTGGGACACTGAACATGGCAGATATCGCCTTACGGGTAGCAGAAATCCCGGCCGAGGATACGGCATTGCTGCGGGTTGGCGCGGTTCTTTTGCTGCTGGTCTTTTGCATCAAGGCCGCCGTTCTGCCCCTGCATTTCTGGCTACCTGCCAGCTACGCCAATGCGCCAATGCCCGTCGCGGCCCTGTTTGCAATCATGACCAAGGTCGGGGCTTATTCGATTCTGCGGATGTTCACACTGGCCTTTGGCCCCGATGTCGCCGCAACACAGGGACTGGTGGGTGCGTGGTTGCAACCTGCTGCACTTGTCACTTTGGCTGTCGGGGCTATCGGCATTCTGGGGTCAAAACACATCGCCCGCATGGTGGCGTTCTGCGCGATTGCATCCATGGGCACCCTGTTGATCGCAATCTCGCAATTCACGCCTGATGCAACAGCCGCGGCACTGTACTATGTGTTCCATTCGACACTGGCGACAGCCCTGCTATTCCTGGTTGCCGATCTGGTGATGGCGCGGCGCGGCGGGGCCATCGCACCAACGCCACCCATGCCGCAAAGCGGGCTGGTGTCCGCGCTGTTCTTCGTGGGGGCGATTGCGATGGCGGGGATGCCGCCCTTGTCCGGCTTTATTGGCAAGCTGCTTGTGCTGGACGCCTCGCGCGATGCTTCGGATGCCACGACGGTCTGGGCCGTGATTCTGATCGGCTCGTTCGTCACAATAATCGGGTTGGCCCGAGCCGGAACTTTGATTTTCTGGAAAAGTTACGACACTCAGGCTGTTCCGATAGCTGAGCCAGCGGAAAATGAAGCTGCCCCTGCACCGGTCGCACCTGAACCGCAACCCGGTCTGGCCTTTACTGCCGTGTTTGGCGCCGTAGCCGGCCTGATCCTGCTGACATTGTTCGCGGGTCCTGCGCTGGAATATACAAGCCAAACCGCAGGGCAGCTGTTTATGCCTGAAAACTACATCTCTGCCGTATTGGGAGGGGCCGAGTGATGAAACTGCTACACCGGATTTTTCCGCACCCGCACCTGACCATTTTGTTGACGATCGTCTGGATTCTGCTGGCCAACAGCCCGTCACTGAATTCTCTGGTCTTTGGCCTGATCCTTGGAATCATCATTCCCTTCGTCACACAACCTTACTGGCCCGACAGGCCCAAGCTGCGCAACTGGCCCATGGTCGCCGAATACATGATCGTGGTGCTGTGGGATATTGTCGTTGCAAATATGACGGTGGCCCGGATCGTCCTCTTCAAACGCAATGAAGACCGGCGGCCCAACTGGGTTAGCATTCCGCTGGAGCTTCGGACACCCGAGGCCATAACCGTGCTGGCCGGAACCATCACGATGACGCCCGGCACCGTCAGTTGCGACCTGTCGGCACAGGGGCACAATCTGCTGGTTCATTGCCTGGACGCGCCGAACCCGGATCAGGTGCGCGACGAAATCAAGCAACGCTATGAACGTCGCCTGAAGGAGATTTTCGAATGATCGAATACGCAATCTACTTTGCATTTGCCTGTTTCGGCGCGGCGATCATGATGTGTCTGTGGCGGATAATTACCGCGGACGGCGTTGGGACCCGGGTTCTGGCTCTGGATACGATGGTCATCAATACGATTGCCCTGATGATCCTTTATGGCCTGTCGAAAGGGACCGAGATTTTCTTCGAAGCGGCGATGATCATCGCGATGCTGGGCTTCGTCTCAACCGTGGCTTATGCACGCTTCATGCTGCGCGGCAACATCATCGAATGAGGGCGATATGACATTCCTTGCAGAGCTGCTGATCGCCGTTTTCCTGATAGTCTCGGGTATCTTCGGGTTTGTCGGGTCCTTCGGCATGATCAAGTTGAATGACCCTATGTCGCGCCTTCACGCGCCGACCAAAGCGACAACTTTGGGTGTGGGCGGGGTGTTGCTGGCTTCGATCACCCATTCCGTTCTGCTGGAAGGCAAACTGTCGCTACACGAGCTTCTGATCACGCTGTTTCTATTCCTGACGGCTCCGATCACGGCCCTGTTCATTGCAAAATGGCACATTCACCGTCATGAACTGCCCAGCGACCTGCCCGATGCTGGCGAGGATGAGCTCTGGGCCACCCACGCGGTCGAGCAGGTCGAGGATGTTCCGGACCACAGCGCGAATTAACACAAATGCACACATCTCCGCTGCCCCTGACCCGTGATCTGGTTTTAATTGGCGGCGGCCACACCCATGCCCTGCTGCTGCGCAAATGGGGAATGAACCCTTTGCCCGGCGCGCGGGTAACCGTGATCAACCCCGGCCCCACTGCCCCCTACTCAGGAATGTTGCCCGGATATGTCGCCGGTCATTACGACCGGTGGGAGTTGGATATCGATCTTGTCAGATTGGCCCGTTTCGCAGGTGCACGTGTGATCTTGGGTGCGGTCAGTGGCATCGACACCGAAACACATGAAGTGCACGTCCCCGGGCATCCTCCGGTAGGCTTCGATGTGGCTTCGGTCAATGTAGGGATCACGTCGGACATGCCCGCCCTGCCGGGCTTTGCGGAACATGCAGTGCCAGCCAAGCCGTTGGGACCTTTTGCTGCGAAATGGGCCGAGTATCTAAAGGGTCAAGGGCCGGCCTCGGTCGCTGTGATCGGCGGCGGCGTCGCGGGCGTCGAACTGGTCATGGCGATGGCGCACGCGTTAAAGGCCAGGGGGCGGGCGGCACAGATTACCCTGATCGATAGTGCCTCGGCCCTGACTGCAACCAAACCCAAGGCGGCGGCAACAATCCGGATTGCAATGCATGATCTTGGCGTGGAGGTGATCGAAAACACGGTGATCACCCGGATCGGGCAGGATCACGTGGAACTACAGGACGGGCGCACAATTCCGGTTGGTTTCGTGACCGGTGCCGCCGGAGCCCGCGCCTATGACTGGATCGCAAATACAGGGCTTGACCTTCAGGACGGATACATCCGCGTGAACAGCTACCTGCAATCCAGTGATCCGGCTGTGTTTGCCGCCGGGGATTGCGCCCATCTTTCGGAAAACCCCAGACCGAAGGCTGGCGTCTATGCGGTGCGCGAAGCGCCGGTTTTGTTCGATAATCTGCGCGCAGCGCTCGGCGCGGGACGGATGCGAAAATACACACCGCAAAAAGACTATCTCAAACTGATCTCACTAGGTGGCAAGTCTGCACTGGCCGAGCGTTTGGGAACATCGTTCAGCGGCCCGTTGATGTGGGCCTGGAAGAACCATATCGACCAGAGTTTCATGAAAAAGTTTCGCGACCTGCCGCGAATGACACCGCCCGCCCTGCCACGCGACCGGGCCGCTGGGCTTGATGGGGTTTTGGGTGAAAAGCCCATGTGCGGAGGATGTGGAGCAAAGGTCGGGCGCGACGCATTGCAAATCGCCCTGAAATCCCTCCCCGCCCCTACTCGTACCGACGTCGCTACCTTGCCCGGCGACGATGCCGCGCTATTGCAAACGGGCGGGGCGCAGCAAGTCATGACGTCCGACCATCTGCGGGCTTTCACCAACGATCCCGCACTGATGACGCGTGTTGCCGCGGTTCACGCCCTAGGGGATATCTGGGCCATGGGGGCCGCGCCTCAGGCGGCCACGGCAACGATCATCCTGCCGCGCATGTCCGCCCCCCTGCAAAGCCGCACAATGTCCGAAGTCATGTCAGTCGCGAGTGACGTCATGCGCGCTGCGGGCGCAGAAATCGTGGGCGGGCACAGTTCAATGGGCGATGAGATGACTGTTGGTTTCACGCTGACTGGCCTGTGTGAGGCTACCCCGATTACATTGGCGGGCGGGCAGCCGGGAGATCGCCTGATCCTGACCAAACCCTTGGGAAGCGGAGTTCTGATGGCAGCGGAAATGGCCGGTCTTGCCGAAGGGGCCTGGGTCGCGGCAGCCTACAAACATATGACACAGCCGCAGGGCGATGCAGCCCGCATTTTGGCCAACGCCCATGCGATGACCGACGTGACCGGGTTTGGTCTGGCCGGGCATCTGCAAGGCATCTGCGACGCATCGCATTGCGGCGCCATGCTTGATCTGGACGCTGTAAAGGTTATGGACGGTGCTCTTGCGCTGACGGATCAGGGGGTCCGGTCAACGATTTTTGCTGACAACAGCGAGATTGCGCCCAATCTTCCGTCCGGGGGCAAGGCGGCGCTGCTTTTTGATCCGCAATCAGCCGGGGGCCTGCTGGCCGCCGTGAATGCGAAGGACGCCGATACTCTTCTGCAAGATCTTCTGGACGCGGGATATCCGGCAATGATCATTGGCCAACTGACCAGCACACCCGGCTTGCGCATTCACAGCTGATCCAGCAGGCTTTCAATTTGCGCGGCCGCGTTGCTCAGCCCCGCATTGTCCAAAGTTGCGATATTGAGATTGGCCAACACCTGTACCGGGCGGGATTGCCGGGACTTGGTGTATGCGGGATCATAATGCTGTTCCATCAACGCCTGTGTCAGCGCCTGTTTTTCATCCGCATCAATCAAGCGCAGCCACCCGTCCACGACCTCATGCCCGCGATGGAACCGCAGCGGTGATAACCGGTCCCGCAATCGGTCACTGTCAGACAGAATGTCGTCATAAGCCCGCACCAGATAGGCCGAACGTGCTTCAATCGAAGCCGTAATGCTCACGCGCGGAGCCTTACACAACGCGTTCCAAAGGCTGGGTGGCAGAATCAAGCTGCCAATTTTGGAGGATTCCGCTTCGACCACGACTGGACGCGCCGGGTTCATTGCGCACAGCGCAGCGGACAGAGCAGATTCAAACCCCTTTTGGCTGGGCTGCCCCCCAGGCCTTTCGCCCAGCAAGGACCCGCGATGGTTGGCCAGCGCTTCAAGGTCCAGAACCTGTACACCTCGTGCGTGCAACAGAGCCAAAAGATCGGTTTTTGCGGTGCCCGTGTAGCCATCCAGCGCGATCAGCCGATGTGGCAAGGGATCATCGTACAAATAAGCGTTCACCAATCGACGGTAGGTACGATAGCCGCCCTCAACAACTTCCGCGCGCCAACCGATTTGCTGCAACATCCATGTGAATGATCCGGAACGCTGTCCACCGCGCCAGCAATAGACCAAGGGGCGCCACGCTCCGTCATGATGGCTGAGGTGGTGTTCGATGTGATTGGCTGCATTGCGGAACACCAAAGCAGCGCCCAGCTTGCGCGCCGGAAAGGGGCTGTCCTGTACATAAATGGTTCCGACCCGGGCGCGTTCCTCGTTGTTCAGCACAGGCAGGTTTATTGCACCCGGTAGATGATCTTCGGCAAACTCGGCAGGGCTGCGAACGTCGATCACGGTATCATACCCGTGCGCGTAAAGTTGGGTCAGGTCAGGAAATTTCAGAGCCATGCCGAAGGTTTAGCTTGCTGCGTTTCTAAAGAAAAGGTCACGCGTCATAAGGTTCGATCAGCTCTGGCCCGCTGGCCCGGTTCGAGTTCACCACAGGACTGACCCGGTGGAAGGTCAGCACATCCTCGTGCCCCGGCTGCATCAGCTGCGCGGCCCCTTTTCCGGCTTCACCCAACCACAATGGCCAGTCTTCGGGTTCTACGATCAAGGGCATTCGCTGATGAATGACCTCAAGCCTTTTGTTGGTAGCCGTCGTCACGATTGCACAGGTGCCCTGCCGTTCACCTTCAGGACCCCAGTCCTGCCAGACCCCGGCAAAAGCAATCGGAGCTTTGTCCTGACGGTGGATATACCAGGGCAGGCGCGTTCCCTGTTTCGTTTTTGTCCATTCATAGAACCCGGTCGCTAAGATCAGACAGCGGCGTGTCCGGCAAGCATCGCGAAAGGCGGGCTTGTCCGCCAGGGTCTCGGCCCGGGCGTTGATCAGCAACGGCCCCGCTGTTTCGGTCTTGTACCAATGCGGCAGGAATCCCCACCGCAGCGCGTCCAGATGGCGCCCTGTTTCGCCACTACGCACGACATGTACCTGATTTGTCGGACAAACATTGAAATTCGGCACCGCAGGCAGAGCGTTTGCCGGGCGAGCCGAAAACAGCTGCGCCATTGCGTCGTTGGGAAGAGTTATTGCAAACCGTCCGCACATGGGTAATGAACCACCGATACATTCTTGATACAGGCACAGGATTTCACGGGGTCACATGGAAAACCAGACAACGCAATCCCTTAAGAGCAAAGCACTGGCCCTTCTGGAAGCAGGCAAGCTGCCGCAAGCTTTGAAAAAGGCCCAGTTGGGTGTCAAGAAATTCCCAAAAGACTCAGATTATCATGCCATCGCCGGCTTTGTCTTGACCGAGATGAAGCAATACAAGAAATCAATTCCGCATTTTGTTGAAGCCTCGCGGATGAAACCGGACGACCTGCAGTTTGTCGAAAACCTGGCGAATGCATTGATGCAGACCGGGCAAATTCCCAAGGCCCTGGAATATACCGAACAAAAGCTGGAGCAATTCCCCAACAACCAGGAATTGAACCGCGTGCTGGATGAAATTCACCTCAAAGGCACCAACTGGCGCATGATGATCGAACATGCGAGCAGGAAGCTGGAGAGCGATCCAGACAATGTGGACCTACTTGCTAAACGTGCCAGAGCTTACGCCAATATCGGCTTTGACGATGAAAACTCGCGGGATGTCGCCCGCGCCTACGAGCTGGACCCCGAGAACACAAAAATTGCCCTTATAAAATCTGTAGACCTTCACCAAACCGGCGAAAAGAACGAGTCCAAAGCAATACTGAGGCGCATTCTTCAAAACGAACCCGAGCATGTGTCGGCTTTGCTGCAATTATCGGCAATGGCAACTACAGAGGAAGCTCCGGAGCTGCTGGAAGCCGTAAATAAAGCCATCTCCGAAAAGGGAGAGGATAAGCTGGAACTCCAGTTCGCCAAGGCGCATTTGATTTCAAAGTTAGACGGTTTGAATGCCGCCATGCCGCATTACGCGCGGGCCAATGATATTCAGCACCAAGGCAACCCTTATGTCTCGGCCGATGAAGAGGAAAAGCTGTTCCGGATCACCAGCTTGTTTCCCGTTGATGCCGAAGCACCAGAGTCCGGCTTTGCCGAGGGGCCGAAACCGATCTTCGTATTGGGTCAACCCCGCTCGGGCACGACATTGATGGAAATGATGTTGAGTTCAGCCCCCGGAATATCCGGTTGCGGTGAACTGACTTTGGGGGCGGACCTGTCGCGTGAATATGAGAAAAAAGGCATGAAGTACGACGTTGCCAAAGCGTCCGAACTCGCGCGGGAATTCCTCGAATTGATGCCGCCCATTCCAGGCGACTCTGTCGCCTTTGTCGACAAGATGCCGCACAATTATCAACGTATCGGCTTCCTTCTGTCTGCCTTCCCAAGGGCAAAGATTATTAACATGCTGCGCGATCCGCGTGATGTTGGATTGTCCAAATGGATCAGGTGTTTTCCTGCCGGTGGAATGCGCTATGCCTCGAATATGCAGGCCATCGCCCATTCGGCAAATATGTATCGTCGCTACATGGCACATTGGGATGCCGTGTTCGGCAATCGTATTCTGACGGTGCCTTACGAAGAACTGGTGGCAGACCCGAAAACTTACAGCCAGCAGGTCGCCGCGTTCTGCGATTTGGAGTGGAACGAAACGATGATGCACCCTGAAAAGAACACGAAACAGGTGCGCACGGCCAGCATTGATCAGGTGCGCAGCAAGATCTCGACCAAGTCTATCGGAGGCTGGCGCGAGGTTGCCGAGCATATCAAGCCGATGCTCGACGGGATCGACCCCGAGCTCTGGCCCGAGTACGATTTCAGCTGAACGGTTACAAAACAAAAAAAGCCGCATCACAGGAATGCGGCTTTTGTCTTTGTCGTAAACCCAGTTATTTCTGTTTGATACGCCCGTCGACATAGGGCTGATAGGGCGCATTTTCCGCCAGGTATTCTGCGGTTACATCCGCAAGGTCCGGGCCGAAGTCATAGGCGTTCTTGTCGTCGCCTTCGAACATCTCGTACCCGTCACCGCCGTTGCGGACAAAGTTGTTGGTGACGACAAGGTAAGTCTTGTTCGGGTCGATCGGTATAAAACCGTCACCCTCGGCAACCATCACCTCGCTGACGCGTCCTTCGTTCGGCGCAACGCTTGGGTCCCAGGTAAAGCTAAGACCAGCGACCTGCGGGAAACGACCTTTCACTTCTTCCACCTGACTAACGCCATTCTCCAGCGCGTCAATGACACCCTGTCCGCTGATTTCGAAGGTCGACAATGTGTTCTGGAAAGGTAGTACAGCCAGAACTTCGCCCATGGTTACATCGCCAGGGTCGATGGACGCCCGCAACCCACCCGAGTTGGCAATGGCGATCTGAACGCCCTGATCCGCCACGCGCGCCAGCATCGCATCGGCGACCAGGTTGCCCATCTGGCATTCCTGCACGCGGCAAATAGAGCGATCCCCTTCAACAGCTTCCGCAGCGCTTGCAACGACCTTGTTACGGATTTCATCCAAAGGCACCGCCAGTTCCGCAATCCTGTCCAGCGCGGCCTGATCCTCGGTTACTGCGTTGTCCATGATCAAAGGCTCGCCAACTGCCTCGACCACTTTGCCGTCGTCATCGAAAGTGACGTTCAACTCGCCCAGAAACTTGCCATAGGCATAGGCCTGAACGATCTGTACGCCGTTTACCACCGTTGGGTACGGACCTGCCGCCTTATCCGACACATTCGAAAGATACGTATTTGAATGTCCGCCGACGATCACATCAACGCCGGTCGTTTCTTGCGCGACGCGCTGATCGACGCCATAGCCGGAGTGGCTGAGAACGATGATCTTGTTAACGCCCTCACCCGTCAGTTTATCGACTTCGGCCTGCACGGCTGGCACCGGGTCCGAGAACGTGACGTTGGGGCCGGGCGAGGCAAGCTCATCCGTGTCGATTGGGGTCAGACCGATCAGGCCGATCTTTTCGCCGCCCACCTCGATAACAGTCGATTTCTTGATCCTGTCCGTCAAAAGCTCTTCGTCGCGAATATCAGCGTTGGACATCAGGACCGGGAAGTCGACCGAGTCGATGAACCCCCGCAACACTTCGGGGCCGTCATCAAACTCGTGGTTGCCAACGGTCATGGCGTTATAGCCCAGCTTGTTCATGAACTCGGCCGCGACCTTGCCCTTGTAGTAGGTATAGAAAAGGGACCCCTGGAACTGGTCACCTCCATCCACCAGAATCGAGTTTTCTGCGCGCTCGCGCGCATCGGCAACTGCCGTAACAAGGCGCGCCGAGCCGCCAAAGCACTTACCTTCCGCATTGTCTTCCGCACCGCATCCGCTGTCGTATTTGTTGATCGGCTCAAAGCGCGAATGGAAATCGTTGGTGTGCAGAATTGTCAGCTTGTAGTCGGCTGCTGCGACGCCCGCAGTCAGGCCCACCACCGCAACCGAAGTTAAAAATCGGGTCAACATCTTGGAACTCCCTATTATTATTGCCGGGGATCGTGCGCTTATGTCGACTGAGAGTCAAAGGAGAAATCCAGCTTGATTCCAAGCGCCGTGCGGGGCATCAGGTCATCATGCTGATCTACAAGATTTTCCGAACCGACGAATGGGCTGAACTGCAAAGTCTGGGCGCCACAGACGGAGCACCCATTGACGTGTCAGACGGGTTTGTTCACTTTTCCACCGCTGAACAAGCGGCTGAAACCGCCGCCAAGCATTTTGCCGGCGTTGAAGGGCTTACACTGTTGGCATGTGATGCCGACGCCATGGGCGATGACCTGAAATGGGAAGTGTCGCGAGGAAACGCCCTGTTTCCGCATCTGTATCGTCAGATCAGGTTAAGCGATGTTGTCTGGGCGCGTCCGCTGCCTTTTGTCGGTACGGCACATCGGTTTCCCGAGGACATGGCATGACATCCTATGTCGATCCGGATCGCGCCCAGTTCGAGGCGTTCAAGGCCCTGGACCGCGACCAGCCGATCGAGATGCTCAATCTAGTGAAGTTCCGCGCCGAGGCGCAGTATCCCAGTTCGCATGAATTGGCCGGCGCAGGGCTGACCGGGGCGCAGGCCTATCAGAAATACGGGACTGAAACCGCCGCAATCATTGGCCGTATCGGGGCAAGCATCCTGTGGCGGGGTGTATTTGAAACGACTCTGATCGGACCGGCTGATGAGGTATGGGATGCCGTCTTTATCGCACGCTATCCGACTGCATATGCGTTTCTGGAAATGGTGACTGACCCGGTGTACCGGGCAGCGGTGGTCCATCGGCAGGCTGCGGTAGAAACCTCGCGCCTGATCCGGTGCGGATCAAGCAAAAGCGGGAAAGCGTTTGGATGAAACTGACCGAGAAGTTCGGGCTTGCGGCCCTGCATTGCATGGACCCCGAGACCGCCCACGGAATGTCGATCAGGGCTTTGAAGGCGGGGCTTGCGCCTGCGCCGGGGCCGGTGGCAACGCCGCGCCTGAAAACCAGCCTTGCAGGTTTGGACCTGCCTAACCCGGTAGGATTGGCCGCGGGCTTCGACAAGAACGGTGAGGTTCTGACGCCGCTGTCACGCGCAGGATTCGGCTTCATCGAAGTCGGTGCCGTCACACCGCGCCCCCAACCGGGAAACCCCAAACCCCGCCTGTTTCGCCTGACCGAGGACAAAGCGGCGATCAACCGTTTTGGCTTCAACAACGAAGGCATGGAGGTGATGGCAAAACGGCTTGCTGATCGCCCCAAGAATGGGGTGATCGGCCTGAATCTGGGCGCCAACAAGGACAGCGAGGATCGCGCAGGTGATTTCGTCAAGGTGCTGGCGCATTGTGCCGCGCATCTGGATTTTGCCACGGTCAACGTGTCATCCCCGAATACGGAAAAGCTGCGGGATTTGCAGGGCAAAGCAGCGCTGAGCGCACTTTTGAACGGTGTGATTGAAACCCGGGATGCGCTGCCTCGCCCGCTGCCCATCTTCCTGAAAATCGCGCCGGACCTGACCGATGCCGAGTTGCAGAACATTGCCGAGGTTGCGCGCGAGACCCGTGTGGATGCCGTGATCGCCACCAACACCACCCTGTCACGCGACGGGCTGCGCAGTTCGCACAAAGGTGAAACCGGCGGGCTGTCCGGCGCACCGCTGTTCGAGAAATCAACACGTGTTCTGGCGCGGCTCAGCCAGTTGACCGGGGGTGACATTCCCCTGATCGGCGTCGGTGGCATCAGCAATGCAGAACAGGCCTATGCCAAGATCTGCGCCGGGGCATCTGCTGTGCAGTTCTATACGGCGATGGTGTATGGCGGCATTTCTCTGGCGGCGGACATTGCGAACGGGCTGGATGAACTACTGGCCCGCGACGGCTTTGAGAATGTAGCCCAAGCCGTCGGCAGCAAACGAGAGGACTGGCTATGATCGAATATTGGCACAACCCGCGCTGTTCAAAATCCCGCGCGGGTCTTGCATTACTGGAAGAGAATGGCGCACGGGTCAAGGTGCGCAAATATCTTGAGGATGCACCATCAATCGATGAGCTGCGAGCGGCACAATCCGCCTTGGGGCTTTCGCCCGTTGAGATGATTCGTACCGGAGAATCTCGGTTCAAGGAACTGGGGCTGACAAAGGCTTCGCCAGACGACGCCCTGATCCGGGCCATGGCTGAAAACCCGATCCTGATTGAGCGTCCGCTTGCAATTGCGGGGGATAAGGCCGCCATAGGGCGTCCGCCGGAAAACCTTCTTGCGCTGCTCTAGGCCACCTGCGCCTCGAGCTTGGGATAGCGCCATCCCAAAGTCACGCCACGTGCTATATTAAGCACCATCAACGCGGCCCACAGGCCGTGGTTTTCGAAACTTGGCACCAGAATGAACAGCGCAACCAGATAGATAGCGACCGATTGGAACATCGCGCTACGCATGGCGCGGGTCCATGTAGCACCTATGTAGATGCCGTCAAACATCCAGCTTGCCACGCCTATAACGGGTGCCAACGCGGCCCAGATAAGAAACTCGCGCCCGGCCTCGCGCACCTGCGGCGATGTTGACATGAGGTCGATCAACGCCGGTCCGGCGACAAAGAAAACCACACCCAGTAACAGGGCACCGCCAACACCCCATTGCGATGTCATGACAGACGCGCGGCGCACCTGATACCTGTCTCTGGCACCCACCGCGCTTCCGACTAGCGCCTCGGCGGAAAAGGCAAACCCGTCCAGCGCAAAAGCTGTGATTTCTAGAAACTGAAGCAAGACCTGATTGGCCGCCAGATTGACATCACCCAGATCGGAACCGACGAAAAGAAAGGTCGTGAAGGATCCGGTTAGCAAAACCGACCGGATCATGATATCGCCGTTGACCTGCAACATCCGTTGCAGCCGAACGGCATCAGATATGCGGGCCCAGTCACGCCAGGTTCCGTCTTCGAACCCATCCCGACACAGCCAAAGGCCCAGCGCCAGACCTGTCCATTCCGCAATCAAAGTGGCAATGGCAACCCCTTCGACACCCCAGCCGAGACCAAGCACGAACCATAGATCCAGAACGATGTTCAATCCGTTCATCCAGACCTGAAGAACAAAAACCCCGCGCGTGCGTTCAACCGCAATCAACCATCCGGTAACCGCATAAAGCGCGATAGTGGCAGGCGCGCCCCAAATTCGAATCTCAAGATAGGCGTGGGCCAGCGTTTCGACCTCGGGACTTGCCGGAGATAAAGCGAACGCACCCGCGAACACAGCCACTTGGGTGAGGATAAAGAACAACCCGGCCGCGCCGCCAAGCATCAGACCACGCATCAGCAAAGCGCGGGTTTCAACAGCGTCGCCTGCCCCGCGTGCCTGCGCCGCCATCCCGGTGGTTCCCATCCGCAAGAAGCCGAAGATCCAGTAGATCGTTGACAGGATAACTGCGCCGATCCCGACCGCCCCGATAGGCGCAGCCTGCCCTAACTGACCGACAACGCCGGTATCCACTGCCCCCAGAATCGGGACCGTGGCGTTCGACAGGACAATCGGCACCGCGATCTTCAGCACCCGTCCATGCGTGATGGGCGCCGAGGCGTCCTGCATGGTCAGCTCTTGTCTCTGGCAGGTTGCGGCATCAAGAAATGCCCGGAGGCCTGCGCAAACAGTTTCGCATGATTGTCCTGCCAGGCTTCAACCCGTACCGAGGCGTAACGCCGCCCGGACCGGCTGATAAACGCCCTCGCATAGGCGTCTCGCGGCAAGCCGGAACGCAGATAGTCAACGGTAAAGTCGATCGTCTTCGGAAACCGGATGCTTTCGTCTGACACGATGGCATCTGCATCGATCTCACCGTTTTCTATACTTGGGAATATGTGTTCCCAGCTCAGAGTGATAACGGCTGTCACCTCCAAAAAGGCAGCGGTTACGCCGCCATGAATTGCAGGCAGAAACGGATTGCCGATCAGCTTGTCATCGAAATTCAAAACGCCGGTCAGCTCATCCCCGCGCCTGTCGAAACTGATGTTCAGAAAACGGATATACGGTACGCCGTCAACAAGCGCGCGTAGGGCTGCATCGCGGCGCTGCTTGACCACCTGCATCGGCTCGGGACGAGGTCTTGGCATATTACTTCCCTTCAACCGTAAAAGAGCCCGAGGCAGTCGCCACAGGCAGATCCGTGTCGTTGTCCATTGCGGTGGCCCGCACGAAGGCAACGTTTCGCGTGATATGATGACAGACGGCATGCGCAGTAATCGTCTGACCTGGCGTCGCCGCGCGCATATAGTCTATCCGCAGATCGATTGTTGCGGTTCCTCCGGGGGCCGACGGGTGGCTCATCACCGCAGCACCACAACAGGTGTCCAGGATCGTGGATATCGCCCCCCCATGAATCACCCCTGTACGCGGATCCCCGATCAGGTCTTCGTTGTAGGGCAAGGTTATCTCAGCCTCACCTTCGCCGATCTGCGTGAGCGTAAGGTTCAATGCCCGCGCATGGGGGATCGCCTCGATAAACTGGCGGGCTAAAACTGTCTTATCGACCATGGGTATGCGTCCTGTTCTCTGCACCGCCTTTATGAGCCGGTGTTCCGGAAAAGAGCAAGCCTGCCTGTTGCGCTTGGGATCGGGACCGCCTAGGTTGCTGACGAGGAGACCGGGAATGTCCAACAACCGTTTGTCATTCAAAGAAATGTGCGCCAAGTTCGACGTGACACCGCGCACCCTGCGCTACTACGAATATATCGAGCTTTTGCAACCGGACCGCGAAGGGCGTTCGCGCTTTTATGGGGCCCGGGAATGCGCGCGGATGAAACTTATCATGCGCGGCCGAAAGTTTGGTTTTCCTCTAGAAGAGATTCGCCAATGGCTACTGATCTATGAAGATCAGGGAAACGAGGCCCAGATGGCCACCTTTGTCGAAATGGCGGACCGCCAGATGAGTGAGCTTCAGCAGCAGCGACAGCAGCTGGATGAGGCAATGGACGAACTCAAAAGCCTGCGCGACCAAACGGCCAAGTCGCTGGAATAACCTTTTCCGATATTTCATAGCCAAGCATTGCAGGTGGCAGAACCTGTCAAAGCCGGTGCGCATCCCCTTCCCCGCACCCGTTTGTTCATGCCGGAAATCAGTTGACGCGACGGTAACAAAATTACGTCGGAAACCGCTTACGTGCACGGATGTTACGTCAACTAAAAAGTGACGCAGCGTCTGGATTACGTAAACGTCACTCACATGTTGTAAAGCACCCACCAACTGCGCAACTCATGTCTCATGACGCCAGTGACGAGAGTATGACGAATGACCGAAGATGTGATGACCATTCGCGAGATGTGCGAGACCTATGATGTCACACCACGCACCTTGCGGTTCTATGAGGCAAAGGAACTACTGTTCCCGATCCGCGAAGGCCAAAAACGTCTGTTCACCAAACGTGACCGGGCGCGGCTGAAGCTGATCCTGCGCGGAAAAAGATTTGGGTTCAGCCTCGAGGAAATTCGACAGCTGCTGGATCTCTACCATGTGGGCGATCAACAGGTCACCCAGATGAATCGCACTTATGAAATCGCGTGCGAACGTCTGGCTGACATGGAATCGCGCCGCGAAGAGCTGACGCAGGCCATCGACGATCTGAAAGAGCAGTTGCGCTGGGGCGAGAAAGTCATCGCCTCAATGAAACAGGAAAAGAAGGCGGCCGAGTAACCTCGCCCTGCTTTCCGGACATATGAATTAAGGGAGCTTCACATGCCCGTTTACAACGCGCCAACCAAAGACATGCAGTTCATTCTGCACGATGTTCTGAAAGTCTCGCAGTCGGACATCCCCGGCTATGATGAACTGGAGGCCGAATTCACCGGCGCAGTTCTGGAAGAAGCAGGCAAGGTTGCCGCCAACGTCCTGCATCCTTTGAACGTTGTTGGTGACACCGAAGGGTGCCGGTTGGAAAACGGCATTGTGTACACACCTACCGGGTTCAAAGACGCGTTCGAGCAGATGAAGGAAGGTGGCTGGACTGGCCTCGACATGCCGGAAGAGTATGGTGGCCAGAACATGCCCTACGTGATCGGCACAGCCGTAGGAGAGATGTTCTCGGGCTCCAACCAGGCTTTCACCATGTATCAGGGCCTGACCCATGGCGCAGCCTCGGCCATTCTGGCGCACGGGACAGACGAGCAGAAGAACAAATACCTGCCCAACATGGTCAGCTGTGAATGGACCGGCACCATGAACCTGACCGAACCGCATTGTGGCACCGATCTGGGCCTGATGCGTACCAAGGCAGAACCGCAGGGTGATGGCAGCTATAAGATTTCCGGCCAGAAGATCTTTATCTCGGCCGGCGACCACGACATGGCAAACAACATCATCCACCTGGTGCTGGCCAAGATCCCAGGTGGCCCCGAGGGCATCAAAGGCGTGTCGCTGTTTATTGTGCCCAAATTCATTGTGAACGAAGACGGCAGCCTGGGCGAACGCAACGGTGTATCGGTCGGAAAGATCGAAGAGAAAATGGGCATCCACGGCAACTCGACCTGCGTCATGAACTATGACGAAGCCACCGGCTGGCTGCTGGGCGAAGAGCACAAGGGCATGCGCGCCATGTTCACCATGATGAACGAAGCGCGTCTGGGTGTGGGCATGCAGGGCCTGTCGCAAGCCGAAGCGGCCTATCAGAACGCTCTGGAATACGCCAAAGACCGTTTGCAGGGTCGCGATGTGACCGGTGTCAAAAATCCGGATGGTCCGGCCGATCCTCTGATCGTGCATCCTGACATCCGTCGCAACCTGATGGATCAGAAAAGCTTTACCGAAGGCGCACGCGCGTTCATCCTTTGGGGCGCGACAATGATCGACAAGGCGCACCGCGCGGGAGACAAGGATGCAGACGGGCTGATCTCGTTGCTGACTCCGGTCATCAAAGGCTTCCTGACCGACGAAGGTTACGACATGACCGTTCAGGCGCAGCAGGTCTATGGTGGCCATGGCTACATCGAAGAATGGGGTATGTCACAATACACCCGCGACGCCCGCATCGCGATGATCTACGAAGGCGCAAATGGCGTTCAGGCGCTTGACCTTGTGGGTCGCAAACTGGCGCAGGATGGCGGCAAACACGTCATGGCCTTCTTCGAGATGGTCAAAAGCTTCTGCAAAGAAAACGGCGGCAAGGACGAAGCTTACGATAAAGCCTTCATCGAACCGCTGAAGGCCGCGTCCAAGGATCTTCAGGCCGCAGGCATGTATTTCATGCAGGAAGGCATGAAGAACCCGAATAACGCACTGTCCGGGTCCTATGACTTCATGCACATGTTCGGCCATGTTTGCCTGGGTCTGATGTGGGCGCAGATGGCCAAGGCCGCGCAGAACGCTCTGGACAGTAATGCGTCGGACAAAGAGTTCTACGAGACCAAGATCAACACCGGTCGCTTCTACATGGCGCGCCGCCTGCCAGCGACAGCGATGCATCTTGCGCGCATTCAGACCGGTGCGGACACGGTAATGGCACTAGACGCGGCGAACTTCTGAACTCAGTCTGGGTCCGGGCAACACCGCCCGGACCCAGCTTACCGGAGGAGACCAAATGCCAAAACGTTTTCGCCTGACCCGCCGCTTTCCGGTTGCGATGACTGAAGATGGGTATCGCAAACTCAAAGCGTTCGCGCGGGATGCTGGTCTGGACGAAGGCGAGGCGCTGTCTTTCTTGTTCGAGAATTTCAACAGCGTGATTGATGAGGAGAACCTGACCCACCGCCTACGCATCTTCAATTCCGAACTTGAGGCACGGAAGAGGTGAACTGCTGCGGAGAAAACTCAACGGCGCCTTTAATTTGAATGCCGGACGCCTCCGGCGGGAGTATTTGTGAAAAGATGAAGCGGCGATGCGTCCCTGCCACCGGGCGCACTCGCCATCAGGACAGGAACGACTTCACCTTTTGCGGTCATCGGCTCTCCAGCCTGTACTGCACGACCACTGAATACGAAGATGGTTGATGAAAGGTTACCTACTGCCCTTCATCTTTTCAAAAATACTCAAATCCGGCCTAGCCAAATGCGCCTTGGGAGGGGCGAGCACATGACCATCAAACTTCATTGCTTCGGAGAAAGTGGAAACAGCTACAAAGCTGCTTTGGCTCTGGAAATGTCCGGATTGGAGTGGGAACCGGTCTTTGTCGATTTCTTCAAAGGTGTAACCCGCACGCCGGAATATCGTGCTGATGTAAACGAGTTGGGTGAGGCACCTGTTCTTGTCGATGGAGATTTTCGCACCAGCCAATCCGGTGCGATTCAGGCCTATGTCACAGAGAAATCCGGCAAGTTCGGTGGCAAGGACCGGGAAGAAAACTACGATATTCTGCGTTGGGTTTTGTGGGACAATCACAAACTCAGCTCCATGGCTGGTTTGACGCGGTTCCTGATCAATTTCCTACCCGAGCAGCACCGCAACCCCGATGTCATTGCATTCAACAAAGGACGTTTGAAGGCGGCTTATGAGATCCTGAACAACCACCTGGACGGCCGCGACTGGATCGTCGGCGACGGCGTGACCAACGCCGACCTTAGCTGCTGCGGCTATCTGTATTACCCTGAACCATTCGGTTTTGACCGTGCCGACTGGCCCCATATCGACGCCTGGCTGACCCGCTTGTCCGAACAGCCCGGCTGGAAACACCCCTATGACCTGATGCCCGGCAACCCGTCGGATCGAGCTTGAGGAGAAGACCCATGACCGAAGCCTATATCTATGACGCCCTGCGCACGCCGCGCGGCAAGGGCCGCAAGGATGGCAGCCTGCACGAGGTAACCTCGGTGCGCCTGTCCGCCCTGACCCTGAACGCGGTGAAAGAGCGCAACAACCTGGAAGGTCACGCTGTCGAAGACGTGATCTGGGGAAACGTCACGCAAGTGATGGAGCAAGGCGGCTGTCTGGCGCGCTCGGCCGTTCTGGCGTCCGACCTCGACCAGTCGATCCCAGGTCTGGCGATCAACCGTTTCTGCGCCTCGGGCATGGAAGCCGTGAACTTGGCCGCAAACCAGGTGAAAGGTGGCGCGGGCGATGCCTATATTGCAGGCGGTGTCGAGATGATGGGTCGCGTGGCCATGGGCAGCGACGGTGCAGCAATCGCTGTTGACCCCTCGCTGGCGATGGAGACCTATTTCGTACCTCAGGGCATCTCGGCCGACATCATCGCGACCGAATATGGGTTTACCCGTGATGACGCGGATGCGCTGGCGGTTGAATCGCAAAGGCGTGCTGCGGAAGCATGGGCCGACAACCGGTTTGAAAAATCCGTGATCACCGTCAAGGATCAAAACGGTCTGACCATTCTGGACCGCGACGAATACATGCGTCCAGGCACCGATATGCAGAGCCTCGGCGCCCTGAACCCGTCATTCGCAATTATGGGCGAACAGATGCCTGGCTTCGACAAGGTTGCGATGCTGAAATACCCCCATCTTGAGCGCGTGAATCACATCCACCATGCCGGCAACAGCTCGGGCATCGTCGACGGAGCCGCTGCTGTTCTGATCGGCAACAAGGAATTTGGCGAGAAATACGGCCTCAAGCCGCGTGCCCGCATCAAAGCGACCGCCAAGATCGGCACAGATCCGACCATCATGCTGACTGGTCCGGTTCCGGTGACCGAGAAGATTTTGGCCGACAATGGCATGAAGATCAGCGATCTGGACCTGTTTGAAGTGAACGAGGCCTTTGCCTCGGTCGTGCTGCGTTTCCAGCAGGCATTTGATGTCGACCCTGCACTGGTCAACGTCAACGGCGGTTCGATCGCGATGGGTCACCCGCTGGGTGCCACGGGTGCGATGATCATCGGTACGCTGCTGGATGAGCTTGAGCGTCAGGACATGGAAACCGGTCTGGCCACGCTTTGCATTGCATCCGGCATGGGTGCGGCAACCATTATCGAGCGCGTCTGATGCCCAAGCTGGATCTTTCTCAGATCCCGTTTCAGGGCGGCTCGGCCTATCCCGGCAAGCTGGCCGAAGCGACCGCAGGTCGCTTCGGCCAGCGGGTGGGCGATGCAGGCGGGCTGACCCAATACGGGGTCAACATCGTGCGGCTGGAACCGCAGGGCCTGTCCTCGCTGCGCCATTACCACATGAAGCAGGACGAGTTTGCCATCATCCTCACCGGCTCGTGCACGCTGGTCGATGATGATGGCGAGCACGAGATGCAGCCCGGCGATTGCGCTGCCTGGCCCGCAGGTGAGGCCAACGGCCATCATCTTGTGAACAAGACCGATGCGCCCATGACCTTTCTGGTGGTGGGCACACGGACCCCGACCGAGACCGGCTATTACAGCGACATGGACATGATGGTGAAGGTTGATGAGAACGGATTCTCCTTCACACGCAAAGATGGCAGCCCGCTGACGGCTGACCAGATTGGAGATGACAATGACTGATTTCACTCTGAGCAAAGACGCAGACGGCGTCGCCACGATCACCTGGGACGTGCCCGGGAAGACCATGAACGTGATGTCCTTTGATGGGCTAGCAGAATTGAGCGATTGCATCGATCAGGCGCTGGCCGACGATGAGGTGAAAGGCATCATCGTTACTTCGGGCAAGGAAGGGTCATTTGCGGGCGGCATGGATCTGAACCTGCTGGCGGTGATGAAAGAACAGGCGGGCGACAATCCGGCCAAGGGTCTGTTCGAGGGAACGATGAAAATGCACGCCCTGTTGCGCAAGATCGAACTGGCTGGCATGGACCCCAAGAACAAGAAAGGTGGCAAGCCGATTGCTACAGTTCTGCCGGGGACCGCTGCGGGCATCGGTATGGAACTGCCGCTGTCCACCCATCGTATCTTTGCGGCTGAAAACCCAAAGGCGAAGTACGGCCTGCCCGAGATCATGGTCGGCATCTTCCCCGGTGCGGGCGGCACCACCCGCATGGTCCGCAAAGTTGGCGCCATTGCCGCGGCTCCGCTGTTGCTGGAAGGCAAGATGCTGGACGTCAAGAAAGCCAAGGGCGCAGGCTATATCGACGAGATTGCAGCCGATCCAATGGCAGCAGCCAAGGAATGGGTGCTGAACGCCAAGGACGCCGATCTGGTCAAGCCATGGGACGCGAAGGGTTATAAGATGCCCGGTGGCGCCCCCTATCATCCTGCGGGCTTCATGAACTTCGTTGGCGCGTCGGCGATGGTGAACGGCAAGACCCAAGGGGCTTTCCCGGCAGCCAAGGCTCTGCTGAGCGCGGTTTACGAAGGCGCTCTGGTGGATTTCGACACCGCGCTGAAAATCGAAGCGCGCTGGTTCACGTCCGTGCTGATGAACCCTTCGTCAGGTGCGATGATCCGGTCGCTGTTCCTGAACAAGGAAGCGCTGGAAAAAGGCGCCGTGCGCCCCGCCGGTGTCCCGGATCAGTCGGTCAAGAAGATCGGTGTTCTGGGCGCGGGCATGATGGGGGCTGGTATCGCCCTGGTTTCGGCGCAGGCCGGTATGGAAGTGGTTCTGATCGACCGCGACCAGGAGGCTGCAGACAAAGGCAAAGCCTATACCGATACCTATCTCGACAAAGGCATGAAGCGCGGCAAGGTCACGGCTGAGAAAAAAGAGGCCATGCTGGGTCGCATCACCGCGACGCCGGATCTGGACAACCTGAAAGGGTGTGACCTGATTATCGAAGCCGTCTTTGAAGACATGGGCGTCAAGGCTGAGATGACCAAGAAGGTCGAGGCGATTATCCCCGAAGACTGCATCTTTGCGTCGAACACCTCGACCCTGCCGATCAGCGATCTGGCCAAAGCCTCGGTGCGGGCTGACCAGTTCATCGGCATCCACTTCTTCTCACCGGTCGAAAAGATGTTCCTGGTCGAGATCATCAAGGGCAAGGAAACCGGTGATCGTGCAGTGGCCAAGGCGCTGGACTATGTGCGTCAGATCCGCAAGACCCCGATCGTGGTCAACGATGCGCGTTTCTTCTACGCAAACCGCTGCATCATTCCATACATCAACGAAGGTGCGCGCATGGTCACTGAAGGCGTCAGCCCCATTTTGATCGACAACGCCGCGCGGCAATTGGGTTTCCCGGTCGGTCCGATCCAGCTGACCGACGAAACCTCGATTGATCTGGGTGCCAAGATCGCCCGCGCGACAAAGGCGGCGATGGGCGATGCCTATCCGGAAAGCCCCTCGGACGATTTGATCTTCTGGATGGAAGAACAGGGCCGTCTGGGTCGCAAGGCGAACGCGGGTTTCTTCGACTATGACGAAAAGGGCAAGCGCGTCGAATACTGGAAGGGCCTGCAAGAGAAGTATCCGCTTGCCGATGACCAGCCTGACCTGATCGAAGTGCAGGAACGTCTGATGTTTGCTCAGGTTCTGGAAGCGGTCCGCGCACTGGAAGAAGGTGTTCTGGAAGACATCCGCGAGGGCGATGTCGGTGCAATTCTGGGCTGGGGGTTTGCCCCGTGGTCGGGTGGTCCGTTCAGCTGGCTGGACATCATCGGCACGCCCTATGCGGCCGAGCGTTGTGATCAATTGGCCGAGACATACGGCGAACGCTTTGCCTGCCCGCCGCTGCTGCGCGAGATGGCTGAAAAAGGTCAGAGCTTCTACGGTCGCTTCAACCCCGAAGCAAAAGCCGCTTAATCCAATGACGCGGGCGCATGTCATCATGCGCCCGCATCGTTCTTGTCAGTGTTTGGTTAGATCTGCCATTCGGGCCGCAGGAACAGAACCGGCGCGCTTGGGCGTCCCGGTCGACCCGGTCGCCTGACCCCAAATGGCGGGCGGATCGGAAATATCGGTTCCTGGGGAATGGGCGCAGGCAGCGCACCCAATGGGTTGGCAAGAGCCGACATATCGCCCCTGCTTAAAAGAGAATGGATCAAGTCGGAGGCAACCTCTTCGGTCGCGACTTCATACCGTGTTCCCGTAGTTGCGCCGCGCATGTTGAAGCGACCGGACGGGCAATAGGCCTGCAATCCGCCTTCGACAAAGATCACCTGATCATCATCAAAGAACAAGGAAAACACTTCAAAAGACGACCCCGGTGCCTGTGACGTCAGGCAACCGGCTCCGTTCAGCAAACGCGCGGGCACCACCGAAGGTCCATCGGCCTTGGCGTTGATCCGGGACAGGTTCAGCGCCATGCCCTGTTCGGGCATCAACCAGACAGCTCGCCCGTTATATGCAGCGTGGGCGGGCACGAGGACCGGCAGGAACTCGACCCGGCGTTCATCGGCCGGAATGACCACAACGCTTATTGAGATGCGCCGAACCTCTTTGAACCCATGATCGAGGGTTCGAACCAGATCACCTACCGCGATCCGTTCGACCGGCTTCCACCCTGCAGTCGTGGCGATCTTGGTGCCGTGCAAAAATCCGCCACGGCGCGCATTTACCGCCTGTTTTTTGTTGGTTCGATCAACTTCTGGCAGCTGATCCAGATAAACAGAAATACTTGTTACTTCGGACACGTGCCTTACCCCCTTTTGGCACAAAACGGTTATGCCAATGAGCTAACACCAAAAATTCTGCCCGTCACATTTCAGACATATTTGCGCCCATTTTTGACCAATTCCGCGTAATTACCGAGGGTTTTCGTGAACACTCCAGAAAGCTCACCGAGCATTTTTGCCATTTCTGAAACGAATGCCATTTGTCGATCCTCCGAATCCACGGCGTTTCACTGGATACGGAAATAACAAAACGGTCTGGCTTAGACGTACATACGACCCAATCGCGTCAGGCAACTTTTTGCTGGTCAGATGATCGGCTGGCGCGCCACCCCAGCAACAGACCCGCTGACGCAATCATAAGGATGCCCGAAATCTGAAAGACGCCAATGGTTTGTCCAAAGGCCACAAAAGCGAAAAGCGGGCCGAAAATCATGACAGAATACTCGAACACCGCCACATAAGACGGCTCGCCCACCTGATACGCCTTGATCAGCATGAAAACCGCGATTGTAGAACCGATAGCCTGAGTAACCAGCCACGGTATGGCAGGCCCCATATCCCAGACCCATCCACGCGTAACAAACCCCTCGGCACCGTCTGCCGTAACGACCGGCGAGATTGTCAGAAACGTGAGCCCCATCGCACCGGCCAAACCCAGCGTAATGACCATGACGGCCAGCATGGCCACAGTGCTTTCCTGAGAACAATGTGTACGTGTGAGGATCGAACTGAGGGCATAGAAAAACCCGGCCGCCACGGGCACCAACGTGCGCAGGTCAAAATCGCCGGGGTTTGGCTGAAGCACCAGAAGGATGCCAGTAAATCCAATCAGTACTGCCAGTATGCGCCACGGCCCTATTGGTTGCCTGAGCACCAGAGCGGAGATCAACAGCACAAAAATCGGTGAGGTGAACAACCCTGCCAGCGCCTGTGCAATAGGCATCATGGCAAGGGATGCAAAACAGAACAGCATTGCCGTGGTAATCAGAACGCTGCGCAAAATGACGGGACCCCACCGCACGGGCCTCAACCCGCCCAGCCCCAGAAACGACTGGCCAACTATCAGCGGCAGCATCAACAGTGCACGGGTCAGATGGAACTGCCACAGCCCGACGGTTTCGGCCAAAAGGATCACAACATTGTCGATGACGCCGATAATTGCCATGGCACTGACCATCAGGGCCGAAGCCAGCACAGCAGAAGATGAGGAATGCGCCTGCATGAAGTCGTGTCCTGATTGTGATCGTGGGCCGACAGTCTCGATCCTTTCGGGTATCCAGCACAATTCGCAATGACTGCGCAACAGGTTTGCGCCCTGCGATTTCACCATGCTAAGCTGCGGCAAAACAAATTCGAGCAGACCCACCCAGATGACGGCCCTGAAACAGTACCAGCGGATCGAAGCCACCGGTCTGTGGCGCCCCTCGCCCGATGAACAGCGGCGCGAGGTTGTGGTGTCTATCGGCGAAGCCACCCTGACCATTTCCGATTTCAATGACAGGGCACTGACCCACTGGTCGCTGGCAGCACTTGAACGCCAGAACCCCGGTTCCTTTCCGGCCATATTCAACCCGGACGGTGATCCGGATGAAACGCTTGAGCTGGCCGAATCCGAAACCACGATGCTTGAAGCGATCGACCGATTGCAGCGCGCTATAGATCGGTCCCGCCCCCACCCGGGGCGTTTGCGCTGGCTGAGTGTCGGAGGCGTCGTGGCCGCTGTGCTGGCGCTGTTGCTGTTCTGGCTGCCCGGTGCGCTGCAAAACCATGTTGTCTCGGTCGTGCCCCAAGTTAAACGGCAAGAAATCGGCGATATGATCTTGCATCGGATCGAGCGCGTCTCGGGCCGGGCCTGTACGTCGCGGGATGCTCGGGATTCACTGGAACAATTGGCCCGGCGCACCGGCGTACGGCAGATCATCATTCTGCCCGCAGGCGTTCAGGACAGCCTCAGCCTGCCTGGCGGCACAGTCCTGCTAAGCCGTGCTTTGGTAGAGGATTACGAAGACCCTGCGGTCGCAGCGGGCTATGTGATTGCTGAACGGGCGCGGACCGCGCACAAAGACCCGCTGGATGACTTGCTGGACAGAACCGGCGCAACCTCTGCCTTTAGACTGCTGACAACCGGCGGACTGACGTCCGAGATTATCGACAAATATACCGAGCAGGTCCTGTCACAGCCCCGCCCGGCCATTTCTGATGACGATTTGCTGGCGATGTTCTCGCAAAGCGCGCTTCCCTCAACCCCCTACGCCTATGCCCGTGATGTGACCGGCGAAACCGTTCTTGGCCTGATCGAAGCGGATCCAATGGCGGGAAGGGCGCTGGAACAGGTGCTGCCGGACCGCGACTGGGTCCGGCTACAGAATATTTGCGGCGAATAAACCGGGTTACTTGGTTCCGAACATCCGGTCACCGGCATCCCCCAGACCGGGCATGATGTAGCCTTTCGAGTTCAACTCGCGGTCCAGCGCTGCTGTGACGATACGCACGTCAGGGTGCGCTTCTTTCATCCGCGCGACACCTTCGGGTGCCGCCAACAGGCACAGAAAGCGAATATCCGTCGCCCCGGCCTCTTTCAGTAGGTCAATGGCCGCGGCCGAGCTGTTGCCGGTGGCCAGCATTGGATCCACCGCAATGACCAAACGGTCCTTCAGGCTTTCGGGGGCCTTGAAATAATACTGTACGGGTTTCAGCGTTTCTTCGTCGCGATACAGCCCCACGAAACCGACGCGTGCTGAAGGCACAAGTTCAAGCACCCCATCCAGCATCCCGTTTCCGGCGCGCAGGATTGACACCAGCGCCATTTTCTTACCTGCCAGAATGGGGGCGTCCATCTCTTCCATCGGCGTTTCGATATTGCGCGTGGTCAAGGGAATGTCGCGCGTGACCTCGTAGGCCAGCAGCAATGTGATTTCGCGCAACAACTGCCGGAACCCGGCGGTCGAGGTGCCCTTGTCCCGCATGAGCGTCAGCTTGTGTTGCACCAGCGGGTGATCGACGACGGTCAGATGTTCGCTCATGTGTTCTCCAGTCTTTTCTTGACCCGCGCGCGGGTGTCTTCATCGCAGAAGGCCGCATTCAGGGCCATCTCATTCAATGCCGCAAAATCCCCGGCCTCCCAACCGAAAGCCGCGTTCAACATCTCATATTCCCGCCGCATGGTCGTGTGAAAAAACGGAGGATCGTCGGTGGAAACCGTAACCTTTACGCCCGCATCGCGCAGTTTCGCGATGGGGTGGGCAGCAAAATCTGGGAAAAGGCCCAGAACCACATTCGAACCCGGACACACTTCAAGCGTGATATCCCGGTCAACCAGTTCACGTACAAGATCAAGGTCTTCGATGGCGCGGACGCCGTGCCCGATACGCTCAACCCCCAGATCGCGCACAGCGTCGCGCACACTGTCAGGACCGCCAAACTCACCCGCATGCGTGGTCAGGCGCAGCCCGGCTTCGCGGGCACAATCGAAAGACCATTTGAAATCGCCCTGCGTGCCAATGGATTCGTTGCCGCCCATGCCGAAACCGGTGATCCAGTATCCGGCGGTCTCGGCCGCACAATGGGCACTTCGCCTGGCTTGTTCGGCGCCAAAATGGCGGACACAGGTAACGACACCGCGCAAGGTGATACCAAATTTACGCTCGGCCTCGTCTGCCGCATCCTGAATGGCGTTCAGATAATCCCGCCACGCATGCAGGTCGCCACCGCCGCAAAAATCAGGGCTGAGGAAGGTCTCGGAATAAACCACGCCATTTTCAGCGCTTTCCTCAAGAATGGCCAATGTCAGCCGCCGGAAGTCTTCGGGCGTTTTCAGAACTTCGCAAGCGGCTTCGTACACGCTCAGGAAATGCGCGAAATCACGAAAATCATAAGATCCGTCCGGTTTGAAGATACCGCTCAGATCCACACGTTTTTCATGCGCAAGCTGACGGATGAAGGCCGGAGGTGCCGCGCCTTCGTGGTGAAGATGCAGTTCGATTTTGGGCAGGTCTGCGACGCTCATAAAAAGTTCCTTCCCGGCCCTTGCGCCGGAATGTTCAGATGATGGGCAATGCTGGCCGCGATATCGGCAAAATCCACTTGCCCGATCTGTCCAGCACCCTGCCCCGCAATCAGAACCGGAACCTGTTCACGGGTGTGATCTGTTCCGGTCCAGCTTGGGTCATTGCCATGATCGGCAGTCAACAGCAACAGGTCTCCCGGGTGAAGCTTCTTAAGGACTTCTCCGATCTCGCGGTCGAACCATTCCAACGCACGCGCATATCCGCTGATGTCCCGGCGATGTCCGTACAGGCTGTCGAACTCGACAAAGTTGGCGAAGGTCAGACTGCCCTCTTCCGCCTCGTCTACAAGGTCAGACAGGTGCTGCATTAGCTGGGCATCCGACCCTTTGCGCAGCGTGTTGATCCCCTGCATCGAAAAGATGTCGCCGATCTTACCTACAGCATGAACCCGCCGCCCTGCATCCTGCACCCAATTGGTCAGCACCGGTGCCGGGGGCAGAATGGCGAAATCCTTGCGATTGGTCGTCCGATCAAACCCCGTCTCAGGCGTTCCGACAAAGGGGCGCGCAATGACACGCCCGACTTTCATCTGATGCAAACGCGGAGCAAGCGCGCGGCACATGTCCAGCAACCGTTCCAGCCCAAAGCTTTCCTCATGAGCCGCGATCTGAAATACACTGTCAGCGGATGTGTAGCAGATCGGCCAGCCGGTGCGCATATGCTCGGCGCCCAGCTCGGCAATGATCGCTGTTCCGGACGCGTGGCAGTCGCCAAGAATGCCTTCGGTCCCGGCAGCTTCGGCTGCCGCGCGGCTCAGTTCCGTTGGAAAAGCCGGAACCGTGTTTGGAAAGTAATGCCAATCCCAGGGCACCGGCAGGCCAGCCAGTTCCCAGTGGCCTGAGGGCGTGTCCTTACCGGGCGAATGCTCACGCGCGCAGCCCCATAGTCCAGCGGGTTCGGCATCGAGGCCCGGAGTGGCCTCTCCAGACGCCAGCCGCACAGCCGCGCCCAAACCCAGCGCGTCTAGGTTGGGCAGGTGCAATGGGCCGGTGCGCCCCTCTTCTGCACGGCCTTCCGCGCAGGCTTGGGCGATATGGGCCAGCGTGTTTGCCCCGGTATCCGGGACATCACCGTTGAAAAACTGATCTGCGTCGGGTGCCCCGCCTATTCCGACGGAATCCATAACCACAAGGAATGCACGGCTCATACGCTGATCCTTTCGTGGATCAGATCGGGACGCTTGGGAGCTGTATCGCTGATCGTCATCGCGCTTAGCACAGTTTCCGCCGCGCGCCGTGCGGCGTCTTCCCGCGCAGCGTGGACCACGGCAATCGGTGAACCTTTGGACACACGATCCCCCAGCCTGAGGATGTTGGATATTCCTACTGCCGGATCGATCTCATCGCTTTCGACCTGACGGCCGCCACCCAGCGCGACGACCGCAAGGCCCAGAGCCTCTCCGTTGATGGAGGAGATGTAACCGTCTTCGGAGGCAGGAACCTCCTGAATAACGCTCGCCTCAGGCAGGAAACGGGTCCAGGTATCGACAAATTTCACAGGACCACCAACCGCAGCCAACATGCGACCAAACCGTTCGGCGGCGCGACCGTCACGGATAATCTCGGCGATCTGCTCGCGCCCCTCCTCGACCGATTTGCACATGCCTGCATCGGCCAACAGGACGCCGCCCAACTCGGCAGAAATATCCACCAGAGGCGAAGCATCCGGACCGGTCAGAACCTTCATCACTTCCGCGACCTCCAGTGCATTGCCCAGCGCCGATGCCAAAGGCTGGTTCATGTCGGTGATCACCGCCGAAGTCCGGCACCCGGCCGCGTTTGCGGTCTCGGTCAATGCTGTGGCCAGCTTACGGGCATCCTCAATTGTTTTCATAAAGGCACCGCTGCCGACCTTGACGTCAAGAACCAACGCATCCGGGCTGGCCGCCAGCTTTTTGGACAGGATCGATGCTGTGATCAGATCCAGACTTTCAACCGTCGCCGTCACGTCCCGAACCGCATAAAGCCGCTTGTCCGCCGGTGCAATCTGGCCCGTCGCGCCGACGATAGCCGCGCCCGTTTCGCGCAATATCTGCGCAAGTCGGTCCTGACTGATCTGAGTGCTGACACCCGGAATCGCCTCGAGCTTGTCAAGCGTTCCACCCGTGTGCCCCAAACCCCGGCCCGAGATCATCGGAACAAACGCACCGCATTCCGCCAGCGCCGGAGCAAGCACAAGGCTGACACAGTCCCCGACCCCACCGGTCGAGTGCTTGTCGATCACCGGCCCGTCCACATCCCAACTGACAACATCGCCGCTATCGCGCATCGCAATCGTCAAGTCCGCACGCCCCTGAGGGCCCAGCCCGCCCATACAGACGGCCATGGCAAACGCCCCGGCCTGCGCATCGCTGACGCTGCCGTCTGCCAACCCTTGCGCGAACCAGATCAGCTCGTCGCGGCCTGGAACTTCGTGCCTGCGCAGTTTGGCTATGATTGAACGGGCGTCCATGCGTTCAGACATCTTCCATGTGCGACGCGTCAAACGCACCCGGCAGCAAATCTCCGATGGTTGTCTCAAACTCCGCACCATCGACGGTTGCCAGAGTGACCTTTACATCGCGCTTGCCAAACTCGGCCAGCTTCTGACGGCATCCACCGCAAGGCGGCACAGGCTGAGGGCTGGAGGCAACCACGTAGACTTCGGTCAGTTCCTGCTCACCCGCGGCCACCATTGCGGCAATTGCACCTGCTTCCGCGCAGGTGCCCTCGGGATAGGCCACATTTTCGACGTTGCACCCGGAAAAGACATGACCCGAAGAAGACCGGAGCGCTGCGCCAACTTTGAAGTTCGAATATGGCGCGTAGGCGTTTTCCCGGACAGACAAGGCGGCGTCTTTCAGCGACATGGCGATTCCCCATTTTTTTGATCATCTGGTCAGAAATTTGCACGCTAACGTATTAAAGCGGGGAATTTGAAGCCCCCGACCCGTGTTTTTCGCTTAACCCAGCGTTGTGTTGAAGGTACCGGGTAAGGTGACTTCCAACAATTCGATATTGTCTGTTGGGTCGGACAGCCGTGTGCGCATCCCAGGTGGGATGACGAACGCATCCCCTTGCTCCAGCCGGTAGGGATCGCGCCCCTCTCCTTCCAGGGTGACCTCTCCGTCCATCACAAAGGTAAAGTGAATGTCGGTGTCATGGATGGCCCATTCCGGATCACCCGATCCTTTGCGCACAACCTGCACCCCAGCGACGCCCTTGGTGTTCTCGGCAATCGTGGTGTCGCGGCAGATGCAACCCGGAAGACGGAAGGGCATCCACTCGGCACCCTTGGCCTGATTATAGACAAAACGTTGCCCCTGCCATTCGCGGTCCGGGCGGATGTGCGGAGTGGGAAGTATCATGTCATGGTCGATTTCCGTGACATGCTCAGCCGGTACTCCAATCTCGATGACCTGAACATTATCAGAGGCTTCGAGAACACGGTGCCGGATTTCCGGTGGTTGAATAAAGCAGTCCCCCGCTGTCAGGCGCATTTTCTCGCCCTGATCCTCATAGACCACATCCACCCAGCCATGGATGCAAAAGATCAGCTGAAACCCGACCTTGTGAAAATGCACCATGTCCGGGACCGGTCCGCCATCGGGAATGCGGATATGACTGGCGATGATCGACCCGCCCAGCCGATCCGGCACCAGATCGCGATAGTGCATCCCGGCCCGACCGATGATCCAAGGGGCCTGATCCTTGAGCCTGCGCACGACAAAGGAATGCACGGTCTCTGGCATCACCAGTGGCGGATTTCGTTCTTCAATTTCGATCCGGGTGCCATTTGGCGCCACCAGAACGCGTTCACCACCCGCGAAATCAGACGGATTATCCGTCAGAATACGCAAGGTTCCAGGGCTTTCCGGTGCGTCTTTTTCAATGCGCAACCGCACGCCATGCCCCGAAAACACCGCGACGCGCGGATCGTCAGCGGGATAGATCATGTCCATCTTCATCCCCAGTTTTTTCGTGTAAAAGGGGATGTCGTCGCGAATTTCCCGCGTGGGCAGGCGAATCTCAGCGTGCGTTTTCGCCAGATCGGATGTCTTGGTCATCAGTATTCTCTTCGAATTGCAACTTTGGCCATCCGATCAGAACAGACGCCAAAATGCCAACCGAAAAAAACATCCCCGGCATTTCTTCCGCAGCGAAGAACCGCATTTCAATGATCACGGGTAAAATTCCGCCGTTCAGCGCGGTGAACTCGACCAAAATCTGGGCGACAACAACTGCCCAGCATCGCTGCAACCAACATCCAACCTACTGATCCCTCATTGGTTACCAGCCATGTCATCAGGCCTGAATGTCACGACGGCCTTGCCAGAGTGATCTTGGACGTCGCAATGTGAAAAGGTGAAAATGAACTCAGACAATATCAATCCGGATTCTGGTTGCGACATCACGGCAGAGTTACGTAGCGTAGCCAAGTTCAAATAAATAGTTTAAGGCTAAATCAAATTCTCAATGGGAGCTGAATCGCCGATGTCTGACACCCCCAGCCTGCGACAAGCTGCGCTCGAATATCATGAATTCCCCAAACCCGGAAAGCTTGAGATCAAGGCCACCAAACCGATGGCCAACGGTCGCGATCTGGCCCGCGCCTATTCGCCCGGCGTGGCGGAGGCCAGCCTTGAAATCAAGGCCGATGCAGCCAATGCCGAGCGGTACACCGCGCGCGGTAACCTTGTTGCTGTGGTGTCAAACGGCACCGCCGTGCTCGGCCTGGGGAATATCGGGGCACTCGCCTCGAAGCCGGTCATGGAAGGCAAGGCTGTTCTGTTCAAAAAGTTCGCGGGCATCGACTGTTTTGATATCGAGGTAGATCAGCCCGATCCCGAAAAGCTGGCGGATATCGTCTGTGCCCTTGAACCGACATTTGGCGCCATTAACCTTGAAGACATCAAGGCCCCCGATTGCTTTATCGTGGAAAAGCTCTGCCGTGAACGTATGAACATCCCGGTTTTCCATGATGACCAGCACGGAACTGCCATTGTGGTCGGGGCTGCGGCCAAGAATGCGCTACATGTGGCCGGAAAGTCTTTTGAGGACATCAAGGTCGTGTCAACCGGTGGCGGGGCCGCCGGGATCGCGTGCCTGACCATGCTCGTCAAGCTGGGCGTGAAGCGCGAAAACATATGGCTGTGCGACATTCACGGGCTTGTCTACGAAGGACGGGCCGAGGACATGAACCCGCACAAGTCACAGTTCGAGCAGAAGTCGGACTTGAGGACGCTGGACGATGTGATCGGTGGGGCCGACCTGTTTTTAGGTCTCAGCGGACCAAATGTTCTGAAGCCTGATATGGTCCGGAAAATGGCCAGCCGCCCGATTATCTTCGCCCTGGCCAACCCGACGCCGGAAATCCTGCCAGAGGATGCCCGCGCGGTTGCACCAGACGCAATCATCGCCACGGGTCGCAGCGACTTTCCCAATCAGGTCAACAACGTGTTGTGTTTTCCGTTTATCTTCAGGGGTGCATTGGACGTCGGAGCGACCGAGATCAACGACGCGATGCAGATTGCCTGCGTGGATGGCATCGCTGAGATGGCGCGCGCAACCACAAGCGCCGAAGCCGCGGCTGCCTATAAGGGCGAGCAACTGACCTTTGGCCCGGATTACCTGATCCCGAAACCATTTGACCCGCGTCTTGTGGGCGTGGTGTCATCGGCGGTCGCCAAAGCCGCCATGGAAAGCGGTGTTGCAAAACGCCCTATCGACGACTTTGACGCCTATAAGGAAAAGCTCAACCAGACTGTCTTCAAGTCTGCCCTTCTGATGCGTCCTGTGTTCGAGGCTGCGGCCGTCGCATCCCGTCGCATCGTTTTTGCCGAAGGTGAAGATGAAAGGGTTCTGAGAGCCGCGCAGGCCATTCTCGAAGAGACGACGGAAACGCCAATTCTGATCGGGCGACCCGATGTGATCGAAACCCGGTGTGAAAAGCTGGGGCTGACCATTCGTCCGGGCAAGGACTGTCAGATCGTTAACCCGGAGAACGACCCGCGCTATTACGATTATTGGACTTCCTACCACCAGATCATGCAGCGCCGCGGTGTTACACCGGATCTGGCCAAAGCGATCATGCGCACCAATACAACGGCCATTGGCGCGATCATGGTGCATCGTGGCGAAGCGGACAGCATGATCTGCGGCACATTTGGTGAATATCGCTGGCATCTGAACTATGTTGAGCAGGTGCTTGACGAGGGCAACCTGCGCCCGCACGGCGCGTTGTCGCTGATGATTTTGGAAGACGGCCCCCTGTTCATCGCCGACACGCATGTCCGGCAATTGCCGTCGCCGGAAGAACTGGCAGAAACCACCATTGGTGCTGCGCGACATGTTCGCCGGTTCGGGATCGAGCCCAAGATCGCCTTCTGTTCGCAATCGCAATTTGGCAATCAGGCTGAAGGATCAGGCAAACGGCTGCGGGCGGCGCTGGAAATCCTTGATCGGCAGCCGCGCGATTTTGTCTACGAAGGCGAAATGAACGTAGATGCGGCTTTGGATGCAGACCTGCGGGCGCGCATCTTCCCGGCGTCGCGGTTGGAAGGGGCGGCCAACGTTCTGATATTCGCCCACGCAGATGCGGCCAGCGGCGTGCGCAATATTCTGAAGATGAAGGCGGACGGGATTGAAGTTGGCCCGATCCTGATGGGAATGGGCAACAAGGCCCATATTGTTACTCCATCCATCACCGCACGCGGTCTGCTGAACATGGCGGCGATTGCAGGAACACCCGTGGCGCATTACGGTTAACCTGGGGCGGCCTGGCTGGCGCCCCTGTCAACAGGGGGGAAGCGCATGAAAGGACATTGCCACTGCAACGCCGTGCATTGGGAAAGCGATGCCCAAGCCGCATGGAGCTGTTATTGCCACTGCTCAGATTGCAGGCGAAACTGCGCCGCGCCGGTCACGGCTTTTTTCGGACTGCCGCATGAAGCAGTCAGATGGCAGGGTCAGGCACCAAAGATCTATCGTTCATCTGAAGGGGTCGAACGTCTTTTTTGCGGCAACTGCGGAACCCAGATGGCCTATCGCACAGCGCGCGATAGCGTGAACATACATCTATACACCGCAACGCTGGACGAACCGGAAACCCTGCCACCACAGTTTCACGTGTTCCACGCCGATCACCTGCCCTGGCTGAACCTTCAGGACAAGCTGCCACGTTACGCCAAAACGGCTGGTTGAGATGATTCCCGGAGGAGCCCAAGATTTGCATGTAAAAGTTTGCAACTTTGCAAATCTTCGCACTGCGGCGATGAAAACTCTGCTACACCTGCGATTTTGCAAAAATTTGCAAGTCATATTCCGCTGATCTGCAAATTTTTTGCGATAAACTGACGCGCCGTCATGCGTCGCGCTTGCCCGGATGTTTTCTGCAACCTAACACAATGTCCAGGCCGTTGTGAGGAGGACGAGATGGCGTATCAGGACGTTTATGACAGCTGGAAGACTGAACCCGAAGCGTTCTGGATGAACGCCGCAAAAGGGATCGATTGGGTCAAGGCCCCCAGCAAGGCACTGTTCGACGACAATGCGCCCTTGTACGAATGGTTCAGCGACGCGCGGGTCAATACCTGTTGGAATGCCGTAGACCGTCATGTGGAAAACGGGCGCGGTGAACAAACCGCCATCATCTATGACAGCCCCATCACCCACACCAAGCGCGAGATATCCTATGTCGAGCTTCGCAACCGCGTGGCCACTCTGGCCGGCGCGCTTCGCGCAAAGGGTGTCGAGAAAGGTGACCGTGTCATTATCTACATGCCGATGATCCCCGAAGCGCTTGAGGCAATGCTGGCCTGCGCCCGCCTCGGCGCCGTGCATTCAGTTGTGTTCGGCGGGTTTGCCAGCAACGAACTGGCTGTGCGCATCGACGACGCCAAACCCAAAGCAATCATCGCCGCGTCCTGCGGGATGGAGCCGGGCCGCGTGGTTCATTATAAGCCCCTGCTTGACGGCGCGATCGACCTGGCTAACCACAAGCCTGATTTTTGTGTGATCTTCCAGCGGGAACAAGAAGTCGCTCAGTTGATTGAAGGGCGCGACTTCAACTGGCATGGCTTCCAATACGGTGTCGAACCGGCTGAATGCGTACCGGTCGATGGCAATGACCCGGCTTATATCCTGTACACCTCTGGCACTACGGGTGCACCCAAAGGGGTCGTGCGCATCACTGCCGGACACCTTGTGGCACTGAACTGGACGATGAAGAATATCTATAACGTCGATCCGGGTGACGTATTCTGGGCAGCCTCCGACGTGGGCTGGGTCGTGGGACACTCCTATATCTGCTACGCGCCCCTGATCCATGGAAACACCACAATTGTGTTCGAGGGCAAGCCAGTCGGCACCCCGGACGCGGGCACCTTCTGGCGCGTGATCTCGGAACATAAGGTCAAAAGCTTCTTCACCGCACCTACAGCCATCCGCGCCGTCAAACGAGAAGACCCAAAAGGCGAATTGATCGCCAAATACGATCTGTCTCATCTACAGGCCCTCTATCTGGCAGGCGAACGGGCTGACCCTGACACAATTATCTGGGCACAAAACGCGCTGAAGGTTCCGGTGATCGACCATTGGTGGCAAACCGAAACCGGCTGGGCCATTGCCGGAAACCCGCTGGGTATCGAAGAGCTTCCGGTCAAGCTGGGCTCGCCCGCAAAACCGATGCCGGGTTATGACGTGCAAATTCTGGATGAAGGCGGTCACCCGATGAAGGCCGGTGAACTGGGTGCCATCGCGGTTAAACTGCCCCTGCCCCCAGGCACCTTGCCAACACTGTGGAATGCCGAAGCACGGTTCAAGAAATCTTATCTTGAACACTTCCCCGGATATTACGAAACCGGCGATGCCGGGATGATTGACGAAGACGGGTACCTCTACATAATGGCGCGCACCGATGACGTCATCAACGTAGCGGGCCATCGCCTGTCGACGGGTGGGATGGAAGAAGTGTTGGCCGCCCACCCCGATGTGGCAGAATGCGCGGTAATCGGTGTTTCGGACCAACTGAAGGGGCAGATGCCGGTCGGCTTCCTGTGCCTGAATGCTGGTGCCACACGGGATCATGGCGATGTGGTTCAGGAAGTCGTCAAAATGGTTCGGGAAAAGATCGGGCCGGTGGCCGCCTTCAAACTGGCTGTTGTTGTCGACAGGTTACCCAAGACCCGTTCCGGTAAGATCCTGCGCGGCACGATGGTGTCGATTGCAGACAGTCAAGATTACAAAATGCCTGCAACAATTGACGATCCTGCCATCCTTGATGAGATCAAGGTGGCGTTGCAGACAATTGGTTACGCAAAGTAACCATCGGGCGGCATCGGTCGCCCATACCATGTCCGCCCTTGCAACCTGAATCTGGGCCCCTACTGTCGCTGTAAGACAGTGAGGGCCCATGACACATACCAATATCTGGCGTCTCAGCGCCACAGAGCTGACCACCCTGACCCGACGCGGCGATCTGAGTGCAACCGAGGCGGTTCAGGCCTCGATTGATCGCATGGACGCGGTGAACCCCGCGCTGAACGCAGTCGTCGAAGATTTGCGCACCGAGGCCCTGGAACGCGCGCGGTCGCTAGATGCTGCACGGGAGCGTGGTCAGCCGACCGGCCCGCTGCATGGAGTTCCGGTAACAATCAAGGTGAATGTCGATCAAAAAGGCCACGCGACCACCAACGGTGTCATTGCGCTGAAGGATGTGATTGCACCGGATGACGCGCCGGTGGTCAGCAACTTGCAAAAAGCGGGGGCCATTGTGATCGGGCGAACGAATACGCCCGAGTTTTCCTTCAGGGCCGACACCGACAACCCCCTGCATGGGCGCACGTTCAACCCGTGGGGACGGCACATTTCACCCGGGGGATCATCCGGTGGCGCTGCTGCCGCCGTGATGGCGGGTGTCGGTGCTCTGGCCCATGGCAACGATATTGGCGGCAGCCTGCGCTTTCCGGCTGCCGCCATCGGTGCCGTGACGGTCAAACCGGGGTTGGGACGCGTTCCCGCGTGGAACCCAAGTCAGAAGGCCGAACGCGGATTGCTGGCGCAGTCAATGTCGGTTCAGGGCCTGATCACCCGGTCGGCTGCGGATCTGCACCTGTCCATGCCCAGCCTGATCGCCACCGATGCGCGGGACCCATTCCACGTTCCAATGCCCTGGCACGGCGAGAGTTTTGACCAGCCGATCAAGGTGGCATTCACCAAGAACACCTTCGGCTATGCTCTGCACCCCGAGGTCGAAAAAGCCCTCGACACTGCGCGCGATGCGCTGGTCGATGCAGGGTACATCGTTGAAGAGGTCGATCCGCCCGATGTCTTTGAATGTGGCCGGATCGGGTATCGGACCTTGATGGGCGAAGTGCTGACCCTGATGAAATCTGACATTGAAGCCGCTGGTTCCAGAACCATCCGCGACATCTTTGACGTCTACTTTCAGGAGTTCCCGCCCATCGTTGAAACAGAATTGGTTCGGATGCTGGCCAAGCGCAGCCATTATGCACGCGAATGGTCCCTGTTTATGCAGGACTACCCGCTGGTTTTGTCCCCTTTCCTGCCACAGCCATTTTTCAAACCTGACCGGGACACCGAAGGCGCGGAAGGCGTGCATGATGTTTTGGGATGCGCTGTCTATTCCTATGCGATGAACTTTCTAGGACTGCCAGCAGCTTGCGTTCCATCGCGGCTGGCCAATCTTCCCAAAGGGCCTCAACCTATCAACGTACAGATCGCGGCACAGCGCTGGCGCGAGGATCTGGCCGTGGATGCCGCCGCCGCGATAGAAGCCCGCGTGGGACAGATGTGTTTGCCGCTTTGGGATCATATGTAGCAAAAATAGACCCCGGGTCATTGTGCCCGGGGTCCAGCTGCTAAAATAAGCCCGGATTTCTGATGACGAGCGTAGCACCACCCACCCTCGCCAGCGCAAAATCTGCGCAACCATTCGAAAACACCGTTCAGGTGGCCACTCACTCCCACCTTGGCGCGTTCTCCGGGCAAGTTCACATTAGCCAATCGTTAAGGGAATTCCTGTGAACTGCTTCACACAGGCGTGAGAAAAATTTGGGGAATCCTAATTTTATGTGAATTGTTCGGATATTAGGCGTTCTTCCAACCCATGGCCGGGATCGAAAAGGATACGGTGCGCAATGGCTGGTTCCGACCTGATCTCGACCCAGTCTATATCCGGGAAAGAAACGGAATCGGCGGCCGCGATGACCGGGCGCTTGTCAGCTTCGACCACATCGAACCTGACTTTCGCCATTTTCGGCAATAAGGCACCGCGCCACCGCCGTGGGCGAAACGCCGCGATGGGTGTCAGGGCCAGAACGTCAGCGCCAATCGGAACAATCGGCCCATGCGCGGAATAGTTGTAGGCGGTCGATCCCGCAGGCGTGGCAAGCAACGCCCCGTCACAGACCAGTTCGGCCATGCGCACCCGGCCGTCTACGCTGATCTTGAGCCTTGCTGCCTGAGGACCGGCACGCAGCAATGACACTTCGTTGATCGCCAGCGCCTCGTGCAGTTTTCCAGATTGATCCATCGCCTGCATGGCCAACGGGTTGATAACCTCTTCCTCGGCATCCTCCAGCCGCGCCATCAGGTCGTCTTCGTGATACTCATTCATCAGAAAGCCGATCGTGCCGCGATTCATCCCGTAGACCGGAGTATCAAGATGCTGCATGTTGTGCAGGGTGTGCAACATGAAGCCGTCCCCACCTAATGCAACCACAATATCTGCGTCCCGAGGTGCCACGTTACCATGTTTGGCCACCAGGATGTCGCGCGCCGTTTGCGCCACTTTGACCTCACTGGCGAGAAAGGCGATTCTCTTTTTCATGTTTTGTGGTTTCCGGTGTTGCACATTTGGTTCCGAAACAAACATACCTTTCCCCAATAGGCCAGTCTTGACGCCGCAGCAGGCCAAATCGTCGCTTTAAGCCTTTTGCGAAAGTGGCGTTTCCGATAGGAAATCCGCAAGATTTTACCCAGCCATGTGGAGCGCCAATGAACGCCAATCTTCGTGACACCGGATTTTTCACCCAGTCCTTGTCGGACCGCGATCCTGAGCTTTTTGGCTCGATCCGGTCTGAGCTGGGTCGTCAGCGCGACGAGATCGAGCTGATTGCGTCCGAGAACAT